>CAKZPJ010000494.1 GCA_937138955.1 uncultured Flammeovirgaceae bacterium
TACCGATTCTTTTACCAACTTTTTAAGCACTTCTAAGTCACTATCACTAAGACGATTGACGTAGAGGCAAGATTTCCCGATTTTATACTTGCCTAACTTATCCATCAAATATTCGTAACGCTCGAAGCCAGCCATGATGTAGATGGTCAAATTCTTTTTGCGAGGAGAAAATCCCGTCAGGAACCAGTCGCCTTCATTGCCTGATGCGTAGCGGTAGTGGTACTGCCCAAAACCAACCATATTACTGTGCCAATACTGGGGTGATTCCTCAGTTGTCTCTTGCATCAAATCCAATAGTGTAAAACAATCTGCCCGTTTCTGTTCGTCTTCTACCGTAGAAAGAAACTGAGGAATATCTCGGTCGTAAGGTTGGGTTTTTAGACTGGCCATGCTCGATAGTTTTACAGCTAAATGTAAGGTATGGAAAGAACGCTGTTTTATCAAGCTCTGAGGCGGGTAGAAGGTTTGAGCAGTTACACCCTTTAACCTTCTACCCTTTACTTTTTTTATTCTTCCCGTAAACTATTCACTGGGTTACGACGAGCAGCGGTAAGAGTTTGGCTGCTGATGGTCAATAAGGTTAAAGCCAGAACAATCACTCCAGGTAGCAGAAGTAATCCTAAACTGATCTTGATAGCGTAGGCAAAGTTACTGAGCCACTCGGTAGCAAAGTAGTTAGCCACTGGAATGGCGATAACTAGAGCAATGCCAATCAACTTGAAGTAATCAGTAGAAAGTAGCAGAATAAGACTATTCACTGAAGCTCCCAATACTTTGCGGATGCCAATTTCTTTAGTACGTTGGGTTAGGTTGAAAGAGGAAAGAGCTAGTAATCCTAAACATGCAATAACCACCGCTAAGCCCGAAAATAATCGAAATAGCGCGTTGAACTGTTGCTCGGCTTGGTACTGTCGATTGAAGAACTCATCCAAAAAGAAATATTCGAATGGGCTACCCGGAAATAATAAATGGTAATTTTCTTGCAGCTTCTCCAAGGTTTGAGTGAGACTGCTAGTTTTTACCTCAACTGTGTAGTAATTCAGCGAATGACTTGCCCAGAAAAGAATAGGTTCAATCGCTTTCTTCAAGCTTTGGTAATGAAAGTCACGTACCACCCCGATAATTTCACCTGCTTCCCCATTTCGCTGAATCGTCTGACCAATTGCCATTTCAGCTTCATCAAATCCTAGCAATTTAACGGCTGATTCGTTTATGATCCATTTGGTACGGCTGGGTTCATCGAATGTCCTACCAGCGATAAGCTCAATGTCATACTGTTGAAAATAGCTTGGAGCTACGTGTAAAATTGAAAATACGCCCGAAGTCTCTTGATCTTGCACTCTGATTTGGTCATCATACCAAAAAATATCCTGACCAGGAACAGTCGCACTACCTGAAACATTAAGGACATCTGGCAGAGATGAAATAGTCTGTTGGAATCGGGGGAATTTGTTATTGTATCCGTATCCATAATCTATGCTTTTAGGAGCTTTCAGAACAACAACCTGCTTCGGGTTGAAGCCCAAATCCTGCTGCTGCATAAAGTGAATCTGCTGACTTGCCACCAGCGTAAGGGTAATGAAAACAAATGCTAATGCGAATTGCCCCACTACCAATACTTTACGAAGCGATGCTCCCGGAGCACTTCGAGAAAACTGACCTTTTAGCACTTTCTTTGGCTGATAGCCCGATAAAACGAAGGCTGGATAAAACCCGCTACCGATCACCAAAGCCAGCATCCAAATAGCGACTCCGATTAGAAACGATAGGGGAATGCTAATAATGGTATCGGTGTTCACTCCAAATCTATCAGCTACGGTAGGAAACGCCAGATTGATGATTAATGCTGCTAGCAATACCGCAATCAGGTTGATAAGCAAAGTTTCCAGAAAAAACTGTCGGATGAGTTGACTTCGTTGCGCCCCGGCCACTTTACGAATTCCTACTTCTCGAGCCCGTCGTAGAGCCTTCACAGTAGTCAGGTTTATAAAATTGATATAGGCAATTAGTAGAATCAGTAGTGCCAGTGACGCTAGCAGATACGCATATAGAGCACTCCCGTTTACCGAAACTTCGTGCTGCAAATCAGAATGAAGGTGAATACTAGGCAAAGACTGAAGGCCAAATTGCCAATCAATATTAGCTTCGACGAACTGCTTTTCGTTAAACTTTTGTACAATCGGTAGAAATTCCCGCTCGAGTGTACTTGGATCGGTATTTTTGGCAAGTTGAAGGTAGGTATAGGTATTATTCCATTCCCAGGAATTATCAAACTGGTGGCCGACGAACTCAAACAGCGTAGGGTAGGATACCAGTATTCCAATTTGGAGATGAGTATTCTCGGGCATATCGGCCATCACTCCGGTAATCTTAAACTCCGGCGATTGCCCGTCAAAATTTTCAGCATCAATAGTAATAGTTTTTCCTAGTGGATTTTCTTGTCCGAATAGTTTCTCAGCTGAGCTTTCACTAATTATCACGTTGAAGGGCTCAAGCAAAGCAGTCTGAGGATTACCGAGGAGTAGAGGAAACGAGAAAATTGAAAAGAAAGCAGTATCGGCCAGATAAATCTCTTTTTCACTGGAGTACCGATCTCGGTAAGTTAATACTCCGTCGGGCCCCAGAATAACCATCCGAGTGTAGTTTTCAATCGAGGAAAAATTCTCCTGAAAAGCCGAAGCAACTGCGGGAGCTACCCGAGCGGTTTGAGCATCGAGTTCACCATTCTTGTAGATACGCTGGTACACACGGTAGGTGTCTTCAGCCGAATGATGAAAGCGGTCGTAACTCAGTTCGTAAGTCACGTAGCGAAAAATCATCCATCCCGCCGCCATACCTAAGGCTAATCCCAAAATGGTGATAAAGGAGAAAAGCTTGCTTTTCCAAAGGGTACGAAGCGAGATTTTAAGGTAGTTACGTAGCATAATGACTGATGATTAATGATTGGTGATTGATGAATAGCGACTTATGAAACTATTACTCAATAGTCATTATTCACTAATCATTATTTATTCGTATCGCAAACTATCTACCGGATTGCGGGTGGCGGCTTTAACGGTCTGCTGACTGACCGAGAGTAGGGCTACCAGAAGAATCAATCCGGCCGGGACGGCGAAGAGCCACCACTGCACTTCTATCCGATAGGCAAAGTCCGCTAACCATTCGGTGATAGCGTAGTTAGCAATCGGAATGGCGATAATTAGCGCAATAAGGATTAGGCGAAAGAAATCTTTAGAAAGTAGTACCAGAATAGAGGCTACCGGAGCTCCCAGTACTTTTCTAATACCTATTTCTTTTTCTCGACCTGCTGCGGCTAGCGTGGTTAGTCCGATCAACCCCAAGGCAGCCACAAGTACGGTGATAACCGCTACCCACTGGATAATCTGCTTCCAGCGTTCTTCCTCCTGGTACAAAGCA
>CAKZPJ010000495.1 GCA_937138955.1 uncultured Flammeovirgaceae bacterium
CAAATGGCGGGACTACCTTAAGCAAGGTATTGAGGACTGGCAACCAGCCTTTGAGGCCGCCGGATTTAAGAACGCTATCATTGCTAAAGAGCCACCTACTCCCGAAGAAGACCCGGAGTGGAGTCCGGAAGACGTTCGCTATTCGGTGATTCGCTACATTACTACCGATATTCAAAACGCCCAGGGACCCCACGTACACGACCCTCGCACCGGCGAAATTCTGGAAAGCGATATACTGTGGTACCATAACATCATGAATCTGCTGCGCAACTGGTACTTGGTACAAACCGCTGCCATCAATCCTGAAGCCCGCAGCGTGAAATTTAAGGATGAAGTAATGGGCGAACTTATTCGTTTTGTAGCCGCGCATGAAGTTGGGCACACGTTGGGCTTACCCCACAATATGGGTTCTAGTGTAGCGTACCCAGTAGACTCCTTACGCTCGCCAGCGTTTACCAAAAAAATGGGCACGGCTCCCTCTATTATGGATTACGCTCGCTTTAACTACGTTGCTCAGCCCGAAGATGGCGATGTTGGATTACACCCTCAGGTTGGGCCTTACGATTTATGGTCGATCAAGTACGGTTACACTCCTTTGCTGGATGCTAATTCTCCCGAAGAAGAACACGAAATTTTAAATGAGTGGATTAAAGAACGCGCCGATGATCCGATCTATCGCTACGGGCAGCAACGCTATAATCCCGATGACCCTACCTCCCAAACGGAAGATTTAGGTGATGATGCGGTGAAAGCCAGCGAATACGGTATTGCCAACCTCAAGCGGATTCTACCCAAGATTCTGGAGTGGTCGAATGAAGAAGGCGAAGATTATGCCGAGCTGGAAGAACTCTACGGTCAAGTGTTGGCTCAATTAGGCCGATACATGCGCCACGTAGGAACGAATGTGGGCGGAGTGTATGAATACCGAAAAACTTACGACGAAGAAGGTACAGTGTTTAGTCCGGTTTCCAAAGAAAAGCAAGCAGCCGCAGTAGACTTTCTGAGTAAGCAACTTTTCCAAACTCCAGATTGGTTGATTGATCCTGAAATTACGCAGCGATTTGAAGGAGTGGGTACATTAGAGCGACTTCGTTCTTTTCAAGTGGGTACGCTAAACCGGCTGTTTGAAGCGAACCGGCTTAACCGTCTAATTGAAGCGCAAGCAACTTCCGAACAAGAAACTTATTCCGTGCTAGATCTATTTGAAGATACTCGAGAAGGTATTTGGTCGGAGCTTTCTACCGGTAGATCTATTGATCCTTATCGCCGTAATCTGCAACGGGCCTATTTGAATAAGATGAAAGCATTGATGGAATTGGAAGATCAAAAATACGATCAAACCGATATTAAAGCCGTAACTCGCGCTACGTTGGATAACCTTCAGCAAGGTGTACAATCGGGACTAAGCCGACAACGCGATACTTTATCACGTTATCACTTACAGGATGTACAAAAGCGGATTGAGCGAATTTTGAATCCTGAAGCCTCCTAACGCAGCTTCGGTATTAAATCAGGCTAGGAACTTGACGAAAACATCCCAGAAGAGACTTTCTACTAAAAGCGGTGAAGCTACTGTTAGCTTCTCGGTCTATCAGTTGACCCGTATTCTTAGTTTGGATGTAGTACTGGGGGCGTGCGTATCAGCTTGGTTTATCGCCCAACTGTGTGAAGTGGCAGTTGAGCCAGTCACTATTCTAACATTAGGAGTTTGCGTTTGGCTGATCTATACAGCAGATCATCTTTGGGACGCTTATCGGATTCAGCACCCGGCTCATACAGTTCGGCATATCTTTCACCAACGCTACTTTTTGGCTTTAGTCATTGGGTGGTTTGTTACGGTAGCTTTGGGGATAGCTCTACTTTTTTATATCCCGCCTTCTATTTTCCGTGGTGGTCTGGTGTTGTCAGGTGGGGTAGTTACCTATTTTGTTGTCAACCAGTTTATTAATTTTAATCTGATTGTGCCCAAAGAAGTTTTAGCTGCGCTGCTTTATACTTCTGGTATTTTTCTTCCAGTGGCTGTCCAAATTGAAAGTCTTAACTTAATCAGCTACTTAGTTTTCGGACAGTTCTTTTTACTAGCTTTAGCCAACCTCACGCTCATCTCCTGGTACGAACTAACGAGCGATCGGCTAGATGGTGCCTCTTCGCTAGCAATTCAGTACGGTAAGCCCAAGACTCAACTCATTTCTATTGCCTGCATTTTGCTAGCTATAATATTAACTGGCTGGATGGTATTAATTGCTCCTTCAGCGTCTCATTCTGTTATAATCTTAATGAGCCTTGTTTTGGGTAGTATTTGGGTATTTCCAGTTTGGCATGCAAAATATGAGCGGTATCGTTGGGTAGCCGATGGTATCTTTCTTCTTCCGGCTGTATTCTATCCACTCGTCGTATGAGTCGCGACTTTTCTTTTGATCGTATCGCTCCGGTATACGATAAGCTGAGCTATCTGGCTTTCAGGGGAAGTGTCACGCGGGCGCAGCGATATTTCCTTAGCACTATTCCTCCTCAGTCTAACGTATTAATCGTGGGTGGCGGCAATGGCGATATATTAATTGACCTCTTAGAAAGAGTTGTTCCCGCTCATATCACTTACGTAGAAGCTTCAGTAGCGATGATGCATCGGGCTAAACGAAAGATAACTGGTTATCGTCAAACTAACTCTAACCTCTCACTTCCAACCATCACATTTATCCAGGGGACGGAGCGCGATGTTGACTCAACGAAAATGTATCAGGTAGCGATTACTAATTTTGTACTGGATATGTATCAAGGATCATCACTAGATGGTATGATGCAACGTATTGATTCTTTACTTTCAGAGGACGCGGTGTGGCTGTTTACTGACTTTCGTTATAGTTCAAGGCTAATGAATAGAATATGGCAAAAACCACTTGCCCAGTTTATGTACATTTTCTTTCACTTCACCGCTAATATTAGCGTTCAAGCATTACCGAATTACGATTCTCATTTCCGAAAGGTGGGTTGGGATGAGAAGCAGCACCAAAGTTTTTTCGGAGACTTTATCAGTAGTAATATTTACACGCGTACTAAGCAGATAAGTCAGCGCGATTTTTCTTCAAAAAATCGATAAAATTCTGGCAAGACCGTAGCAATATTTGATAAACCTCTTCAAATCCATCAGCTTCGCTCCAGTATGGATCAGGTACATCCTTCGTATCGTCCTTATTATCAAAATCGCGCATAAGGAAGACTTTATCGTCAGGCATACTGCTAGGTAGCAAGCGTTTAATATTGCTAAGATTATTTTGATCCATCGCCATGATATAATCAAACTTATCAAAATCGTTAGTGGTAAACTGACGCCCTTGATGATCTAATTTTAGCTGATACTTACGGACAATATCCATAGTACGGGAATCCGGTGGCTCACCAATGTGATAGTCGGAAGTACCGGCTGAATCGGAATCGATAAGTCCGCTTAGTCCGGTTTTCTCAACTGAGCTATTAAAAACCGCTTCCGCCATTGGAGAGCGACATATATTTCCAAGACAAACAAACAACACACGAACCATAGGAACAGCGGATTAAAATAATGAGAAATTTTATTGAAAAATAGGTCAAAAATAGCTGTAAAGTCACTTTTCAAAAAAATTTAGTTTTTTTTCATTGAAGGGGGTTACCTTTTAGAGCTTCGCAGTATATATAGGTACATAACACAAATTGTTTATTCATACACCTGTTTTAGCCAAGAAAACCTTCTTCACTGAGAAGGTTTTTCTTTTTTATAGCAATCCCTTCTTAGATATTATTACTCGCCAGAGAGTATCGAACAAAAAAAGCCAATCCGAAGCAGATTGGCCTTTTCATTCATTTACCCTAAAATCTAAAAATCATATTTGTTTTTCTTAATGAGATGATCGGCAATTTCCCGCCGTAGCTCCTTCACATTGTAAAGATCCATTTTAGTAAATCGCTTCAAGCCCATTAGCATTACCTTCTGCTCATCACCTTTCGCAAACGAGATGATTGCTTCTTTTCCACTAGCATTGATCCTCTCGACTGCTTCGTACAAATACAGCTTCGCCATATTGATTTGCTGGCGAGTCGCTTCTTCGCCCCACGTACCAATTAGTTTCTCGGCACGCAGCAACGTAGATTCAGCCGCGTAGATTTCAATCATCATATCAGCAATACTCATTAGTATTTCCTGCTCATGATCGAGCTTCATACCAAAATCTTGGGCAGCTTTTCCGGCTACCATCAGTACTGACTTCTTCAAATTTTTCAGCACTTCCTTCTCCTTAGCAAAAGCACCATCGTAGCTTTTTCCATTAAAGTCGGGAACAGAAGTAAGTTCTTTCGCCACCGCCATTGCCGGGCCCATTAAATCAAGCTCCCCTTTCATCGCTCGCTTAATGGTCATGCCCACCAGAAGCATCCGGTTAATTTCATTGGTACCTTCGTAGATACGGGAGATTCGGGCATCGCGGTAAGCACGTTCCATGGGGGCATCAGCCGAGAAGCCCATCCCCCCGTAGATTTGAACTCCTTCATCCACGCAGTAGTCTAACACTTCCGAGCCATGAACTTTCATTATCGCGCATTCAATAGCAAACTGCTCCACGCCCTTCAACTTGGCTTCATTTTCCGCCATGCCATCACTAATCAGCGACTCAATGCGATCGTCAATATCCTGTCCGGCTCGGTAGCAAGCAGCTTCGGTAGCAAAGGTTTTGGTAGCCATATTGGCTATTTTCGCTTGAATAGCTCCAAAGTTGGAAATAGACTGACCAAACTGCTTACGGTCGTTGGCGTACTGTATTGAATCGGTAATTACCTGCTTACAGCCACCAATCACTCCCGCTCCCAGTTTGATACGACCAATATTCAGAATATTAACCGCTATTTTGAAACCGTTACCTCGCTCCGAAAGCATATTTTCTACTGGTACTTCGGTATCATTAAAGAATACTTGGCGAGTAGATGAACCCTTTATTCCCAGTTTCTTCTCCTCCTCGTTCATGGTAATTCCACTAAACGACTTCTCTATAATAAAGGCAGAGAGGTTTTTATCGTCCTCAATACGAGCAAATACGATAAATAGATCGGCGAAACCGGCATTCGATATCCACATCTTCTGTCCGGTGATTTTGTAATGCGAACCATCATCAGACAGAACTGCCTTGGTTTTTCCCGAATTGGCATCGGAACCAGCATCCGGCTCAGTTAAGCAATAACAGGCTTTCCATTCTCCCGAAGCTAGTAAGGGTAAATATTTTTCTTTCTGCTCCTCAG
>CAKZPJ010000496.1 GCA_937138955.1 uncultured Flammeovirgaceae bacterium
GCCTATATCAGGATAATATCATCAGTGTACCTGCCCTAGCTTCAATACAAGGAGGCATAATAGACCGATCGTATAAAGTTTTGGAGCAGACTATTCGCGGACGAGTAACAGATACTGATGGCAACGGGCCATTGCCGGGAGTTAATGTGCTGGCAAAAGGTACCGTAGTTGGAACCGTGACTGATATTGACGGGAACTACCAAATTAGTGTGGATGATGATGTGGAAGCATTGGTTTTTTCATCTATTGGTTATAAAAGCTTAGAGGTGCCAATAAATGGCCGGAACACTGTAGATGTACAGCTTGTAGCCGATGTGCAGGCATTAGAAGAAGTAGTAGTAACCGCGTTAGGTATTACTAAAGAAGCTAAAACGTTAGGGTACGCTACTTCCAAAGTAGAGCCGGAAGAATTTAACGTAAACCGAACCCCTAATTTTGCCAATTCACTGCAAGGAAAAATTCCGGGAGTGAATATTACTTCAATGGGTTCTGGCCCGCAAGGAAGCACTAAAATTCGTATTCGGGGAGTTTCTTCATTCGGAGGAAATAACTCACCGCTCATTGTGGTCAACGGAGTACCGATTGACAACACCAACTTCGGAGTAAGTGGCGATGTAAATGAAGTTGGTAGCAACCGTAAGTCTGATAGTGGAGATGGATTAAGTAGCGTTAACCCCGACGATATTACCTCTATGACTGTGCTAAAGGGAGCCGCCGCTTCGGCACTATACGGGGCGCGGGCGAAGGATGGAGTAATCATGATTACTACCCGTAGTCGGGCCGATGGCAGCGGAATTAAGCTTCGGTACAATACGAACTATACAGTTGATGTTCCTTTAGATTATACTGATTATCAGTACGAGTACGGACAGGGAGAAGGTGGGGTGCGACCTAACTCGCCCCGGCCAGTTTCGGGAGTATGGAGCTTTGGAGAAAGGTTTGAACCAGGAATGACTCAAATTCTCTTCGATGGAATTGAAGTGCCCTACGTGCCCCAACCCAATAAAGTTCGTGATTACTATCGAAATGGTTCTACCTTTTCCAATACAATTACTCTTTCATCGGGGGGCGAACACGGTGGATTTAGTCTATCGCTCGCCAATATGGACAGCAAGGCAATCTTACCTGGTTCTGATTATAATCGGATAACAGCCAACTTGGGGTTTACTCAGAACATTAAGAAACTGAAGGTTTCGGGAAACATTAACTATTCTCGAGAAGAGCGTACCAATCCTCCTAACATTGCTGAACAAGATTTTAGTCCGGTAGTAATTTATACGCTGGCTACTTCCATGCCCATGGATTTACTGGAGGAATATGCTTTTGATGAAAACGGAGATGAGTTTCCTTACTCTCGATTTACTAACCGTACCAATCCCTACTTTGCGCTTTCTCGCTTTGAAAACAATCTTCGGGATCGGATTTACGGCAATGTTACTGCTAAATACGATTTTACTGATTGGCTGTACTTACAAGGTCGGATTGGTCAGGATTATTATACTCGTGATGTTGAGTATAACTTACCCTCCGGTTCTCGTCGCCAGTCAGCCCCGCCTCCCGGCCTAGTAAATGGTCAGTACGTGCAAGATATCCGTCGCTTCCGAGAAATTAACGCTGACTTCCTCATCGGAGCTAATAAGACTTTTGGCGACGTTGGTGTAGTGCTAAATTTGGGAGGTAACCGGATGTATCGTCGGCTAGATGTGAATACGCTCCTGGGAGAAAACTTTTTTACTCGGGATCTTTACACCATTCGTAACGCCAGTAAAATAACCCCTAATTATAGTATTTCAGAGCGACAGGTAAATTCGCTGTACGCCAGCACCGAAATCTCCTATCGGGAGTTCTTGTACTTGAATGCTACCGCCCGTAACGATTGGTTTTCTACACTGTCCCCCGGGAATCGAAGTATTCTGTATCCTTCAATAACCGGTAGCTTTGTTTTTTCTCAAGCCATTACGAACCTTCCCGACTGGTTCAATTTCGGTAAAATTCGGGTAGCGTATGCTGAGGTGGGTAGCGATACCGATGTGCAGCCCTATGCAAATAACCTGTTTTATGATATTAACGCCCAGCAGTTTCCCAACTCAAACGGTGTAGCCCAGCCGGTAGGAAATATTAGCGGCTCGGTAGTTCCTAATGCCGATTTGAAACCCATGCGCGTTACTGAGCAAGAAATCGGTTTAGAAATGCAGTTGTTTGATAACCTTCGCTTTGAGGTATCATACTACGACAAACTCTCGTCGGATCAAATTCTACGAGCGCAGGTCTCTGATGGGTCAGGTTATACGACCCAGCTGATTAACGTTGGTGAGAGTCAAAACCGAGGAGTAGAATTATTTGCTTCGTTTT
>CAKZPJ010000497.1 GCA_937138955.1 uncultured Flammeovirgaceae bacterium
CTTGTGATAGGGGAAGAAACGCTTGTAGAGCTTAGTAACGTTAATCGCCATGGGGCTATCCAGATAGACGGGTACTTTTGGTATTTCTCCCGCTTCCATCAGCGTCTTCAAATAGTACATCACCGTTTGAGTACGCCCCACGGCAAACGCCGGAATCAGTAGGCAGCCACCACGCTCCATCGCTTCGTTTACTACTTGAGCAAATTCAGCCGATGGGTCTTTTGAGAGATTATCCCGGTCGCCATAAGTTGACTCCACCAACAAAACATCGGTCTGAGACATAGAAACCGGATCGCGCATCACTGGCTGGTTATACCTTCCCAAGTCACCAGAAAAGACAATAGTTTTACTCTGGGACTTTCCGCGCACATTCAGTTCTACCCATCCGGCTCCTAAGATATGTCCGGCATTATGGAACTTCAGCCGAATATCATCACGTAAATAAATATCCTCATCAAACTCGTGGGGTTCAAACAATCGAAAAGTGTTCTCGGCATCTTCGGTAGTATACAGTGGTTTAGGTGATTTATGTTTGGAGTAGCCTTTCTTTCGGGCCCAATTAGCTTCTTCCTCCTGTAGTTTGGCCGAATCAAGCAGCATGATACGGGCTAATTCAGCGGTAGCAGTAGTACAGTAGATAGGCCCATCGTAGCCTTCCTTTACCAATCTAGGTAAATAGCCGATGTGGTCAATGTGGGAATGAGAAATCACTAATGCCTCTACCTCTGATACATTCATCGGAAACGGATCCCAATTTCGCTGCCGAAGTTTCTTCAGACCCTGAAACAGACCGCAGTCCATCAGTACCTGAAAATCATCAAAATGTAGCAGGTGCTTAGAACCAGTTACCGACTGGGCTGCTCCGAGAAATTGGATAGAAACATTCATAGGGTTAATTTAATGGTATAATTATCAACTATTACGCAATGCGATAGTTTGACCTAATACAAGTAGCTACAGTAATAAAGCACAATGAACTCAAAATACAAAATAGCCATAGTAGTAAGCACCGTTGTAATACTAGGCGGCATTGGATATTGGATATTTTACACGCCTAACTTAGCAGACGATGAAGTAGCCTATGTGCTAGCGGGGGGAGTGACCCCTCAGAGCGCGGTGATATCATTTAATACGTATCAACCCGCCAAGGTACGGGTACAAGTCAGTGCTGAAGCAGTAACTTTTGCAGATCCCCGCTATTCGGACTACACTGAAACCACTGCTGAAAAATATAACATCGGTAAAGCTTACCTGGATAGTTTACAGCCAAATACCCAGTATTACTATCGTCTAGAAATCAATGACGCTATTGACGTATTTGAAGGATACAGTGGCACTTTTACCACTCCGCAGGATAGTGCTTTTTCCTACAAAATAGCTTTTGGCTCTTGCATGGTAACTGGTTCCAACAGCTCCATCTTCGGGCATATTGCCAGTGAAAACCCTTTGCTGTTTATTAGCACTGGCGATTTACACTACGAAAATATTAATAGCAACTGCGAAGCTAACTTTACCCAGGCCTACTACCGAGTATTCAACTCTTCGGCCCAGGCTGAACTTTACCGAAGTACGGCTTTTGCCTATATGTGGGATGACCACGACTACGGTAACAATAACAGCGATGCTTCGTCGGCTTGCCAACAGCAAGCAATTACTGCTTACCGAGATTTTGTTCCCCACTACCCTTTAGCTTTTC
>CAKZPJ010000498.1 GCA_937138955.1 uncultured Flammeovirgaceae bacterium
GATAGAAGAGTCTTGAGTCTGGCATAGTCCCACTGTCGCGTACTCTAGAGGTTCCAGACTGCTCTGTTCTAACACTACTCCTGATAACGCTGCTTTTTGTGCATCAGCCACCACTGATAAAAAAAATATGCCGACCAGCGTGAGTACTATTGATAAGAAGTGGAAGGGAGAAGTTAAGGCAATCAATTGGTAGTCTGTAAAAGTAGTATCAGTACACAAAAATAACTACATGAAAATCAATGGTTCCAATTGGCTAAATATACGCTCAAATGGATGAAGTCCCTAAGTAAACTTATCTTTGTTACCAATAGCGAGTCATCTATAATACTTGAAAAGGTACTGCGGGTAATCAACAGGCTATCCGTCTATGCTTTTATTATTACATTATGGATCTATCTTCAGCTATTACGTTTTCGACTTAACTAGTTGGGTCGAAAACCGAACCATAAGAATAATATTAGCAAAGCTTTACCATATTCAGTAGCTTATATTGCAAAGAAACTCGTGGGTACTTATCTTAGAAACTTCTTTAATGATAAAGACCTATGAACCAACCTCGATCTACTTACTTACTTATCTTAGCTTTCTGCTGCCTGTTTGCGTTAGATTCTACTGCTCAACGAAAAAAGAAATCACTAACCACGACGGTTAGCTACGACGATTCACTCTACAATGCCATTGAATATCGGCTAGTCGGCCCCTTCCGTGGTGGACGCTCTGGAACTGTCACTGGTGTTCCGGGGGATCGTGACACATATTACTTTGGTTCGGTAGGTGGCGGAGTATGGAAAACGAACGATGGCGGCACTACCTGGAAAAACATATCTGATGGCTTTTTTGGTGGATCAGTTGGCTCAGTAGCCGTCTCTGAATCTGACCCCAATGTGATCTACGTCGGATTAGGAGAAAAAACCATCCGAGGAAATGTATCTTCAAATTTTGGGGTCTGGAAATCTACCGATGCCGGAAACAATTGGGAATTCATAGGACTGAAAAATACCCGCCATATTGGTCGAGTACGAATACATCCGACTAACCCCGACATTGTGTACGTGGCTGCGATGGGTGACTTATGGCAATCCAGTGAAGAACGCGGAGTATATAAAAGCACCGATGGTGGTCAGAGTTGGGATAAAATTCTGTTTGCCAACGAAGATGCCGGAGCGGTTGACTTAGTACTTGATCCCAATAACCCTCGTATTCTCTACGCTAGCACCTGGAACGTAAATCGCACCCCCTACAGCTTATCTAGCGGTGGACCGGGTTCCGATCTGTGGAAAAGTACTGATTCTGGAAAGAATTGGGAGAAGTTGACCGAGAAAGAAAATATGCCGGAAGGGCCGCGTGGGATTATCGGTGTAACCGTCTCACCGGTTAATTCTGATCGGGTGTGGGCGCTAATTGAAGCTGAAGATGGCGGCGTATTTCGTTCCGATGACGCCGGAAAGACTTGGGAAAAGATCAATAGTGACCGGGCATTACGCTCTCGAGCTTGGTACTATACCCGAATCATTGCTGATAGTCAGGATGAAAATAAGGTATATGCCATGAACGTATCTTACGCCAAGTCTACTGATGGTGGAAAGACTTTTACGTTGCACCGCGCCCCCCACGGCGACCACCACGATCTGTGGATTGACCCGGCAGATAACAGCCGGATGATCATTGCCGATGACGGTGGTGCTCAAGTATCTACCGATGGTGGCGATAGCTGGTCAACTTACCACAATCAGCCAACTGCTCAGTTTTACCGTATTGCTACGGATAACCATTTCCCCTACCGAATCTACGGAGCTCAACAAGATAACTCGTCCATTCGTATTCCGCACCGTACTGATGGCTCGGCTATTACCGAGAGCGATTGGGAAGTAACTGCTGGGGGAGAAAGTGCTTATCACGCGATTGATCCTGATGATGACAATATTGTCTACGGTGGAAACTACAAAGGCTACCTGTATCGCTACAATCACGAAAATAATCAGCGTCGCTCAATTAACGTTTGGCCTTTAAACCCGGCTGGTTCGGGAGTTGAGGTAATGAAGTATCGCTTTAACTGGAATTTCCCAACCTTCTTCTCTCATCACAACCCCAATAAATTGTATGCTTTCTCTCATCAAGTGCACGTGAGCACTACGGAGGGCGAAAGTTGGGAAACGATTAGCCCCGATTTGACCCGAGCTGTACCCGAGACGATGGTTTCATCGGGAGGACCAATTACCCAAGATAACACCGGAGTCGAATTCTACGCCACGATCTTAACTGCTAATGAAAGCCCCTATCAGGAGGGCGAACTTTGGACTGGTTCAGATGATGGCTTATTGCAATTGACGCAGGATGGCGGAGAAAACTGGCAAGATGTTACCCCATCTGAAGCCCCTACGGATATTATGTGGAATTCTATTGACATCCATCCTACGGTACAAGGCGGGGCTTACGTAGCCG
>CAKZPJ010000499.1 GCA_937138955.1 uncultured Flammeovirgaceae bacterium
GACAATTTGAAATGCGTAGGCAGAGGATAGAAACCAAACCCCCATCATAAATGCTACAATAGTTTGGGGAGAAAGATCGGTAATTTTAGATAAGCCCACAGGGTAGGTAAATAATTCGCCTAACGACATGCAAAGATACAGCAATAGAAGAAAGATGAAAGGCACCATTCCCTCGGCATTCGCCGAACCACCGCTTAAAGATAGTATGTAGTACCCTAATCCAAGAAAGGCAATGCCCATTGCAAACTTGTAAGGAGTACGCGGATTGATTCGTTTTTTAGATAGCCATACCCACAGAGCTGACACCGGAATTGCAAACAAGATTATAAACAGTGGATTGAGCGCATTTGTAGCAGCTGCATTATTGAAAGGCCACACATTAAGGGTAACGTTACGATCAGAAAACAGGGTTAAGATATTACCCGAAAGCTCGTGAAAACCCCAAAATAGTGTCATAAACACCGTAAGAAACATGGCAACTGCTAACTGCTTACGAGCCTTGACATCAATATTAGACATGATGTAGGCAATGTAGCCTAAGATGAAGACACTTAGCGCGTAGAAAATTAGATTAACGATGGTTACTTTTCCTAAGAAGCTCTCACCACCAGCGATGTACTGGTAAGAAGAGAGTAGAAGCGCAATAATGGGAACCGCCAGAAAAGCAATTGTCCAAACGAACGGCTCGGTTTTCAACCCAAATCGCCGCTGCTCTAGTATAGCGGGGTCTCGGGGTAGTCCATGATCCATAAAAACCCCCTTCTTGGCTCCACGATAAAAAACGACTACGCCTACTAACATGCCTATACCGGCCAGACCAAAACCGTAGTGCCAACCGTAGGTTGCCCCTAACCAACCGCAAAGAATAGGCGAAATAAAAGCTCCAATATTAATTCCCATGTGAAAAATAGTGAAACCTGAGTCTTTTCGGGTATCGCCGTGGGGATACAGAGCCCCAACAAATGTAGAGATATTCGGCTTGAAAAAGCCGTTACCTACGATGATAAAGGCCAAAGCCGAATAAAAGGCAATATTATTTTCAATAGCCAACACAAAATGACCAACGGCCATAAATATGCCCCCGAGCATAATTGATTTACGATAGCCCAGTAGCTCATCGGCTACCTTACCGCCTATTAACGGAGAAGCATATACTAATGAACCGTACGAAGAATATACAATAGCCGAAATTGTGTCGCGATTGGATAGTGCCTCAAACACTTGCTCTACCATGTAGAGTGTTAATAGTGCTCGCATTCCGTAAAAACTGAACCGTTCCCAGAGTTCAGCAAAGAAAAGATAAAATAGGCCTTTAGGATGGCCAAACATTTGGGGGGGAACCGCATCGGAAGGTGTTTTTAGGTAGTTCTCTTCAGCAGTAGTGTCGGCCATGTAGTTTGATTCATTTTGGTTGTAAGTATGTCAAAAATAAGAATTACTTTTAGAAAGTCAGTAACTTCCTTTGGTCAGTAAAATTCAAATAATGGATATCGTCCTTTTCCTATACTCTAACATCAACTTAAAAGTTATTCAATCATGCCAGTACTAAAGTATCGAGAAACCAAACCGGAACAAGTAGGTGAAGGAATTCAACGACGGCTGGTGCATACTAGCTCGCTAATGACGGCAGTATTAGATTTGAGCGGTGGTCCTAAAGCTGAGCCTGATCCATTTCATAGTCACCCTCACGAACAGAGTTGTTATTTAGCGGAAGGGGAAATTCTCTTTTTGATGGAAGGGGAAGAACCAGTGCAGCTACAGGCCGGTGATCTATTTTATGTTCCCTCCGGTAAACCCCACGCTATTCAGTTACTGTCTGAGACCGCCCGCCTAGTGGATAGTTTCAGTCCGATCCGGGAAGACTTTCTATGACTGGAGATTACCAGCCCAACTCAATACCACTGAAGATATTTTGAGTAAGGGTATTACTCTATCAGCCGCTTGCAATTTGATCGCCTCTTTTGGCATGCCAAACACTACACTACTAGCTTCGTCCTGAGCTATGGTTTTACCACCAGCTTTTTTCATCTCTAATAAACCTTTAGCGCCATCGGCTCCCATACCGGTTAGTAGCACCCCAATGCTATTTTTACCTACGTACTTTGCTACAGAATCAAATAAAACGTCTACCGATGGCCGATGCCGGTTTACCAGATTACCGCTATCCACCTTTACAAAATAACGAGCTCCACTACGTTTAACTCGCATATGGTAGTTCCCGGGGGCAATTAAGACTGTACCCGGAATAATCGGATCGCCGTTTTTGGCTTCTTTCACCGTGACCCGGCATATCGTGTTCAACCTCTCGGCAAACGACTTAGTAAACTGGGCGGGCATGTGCTGAACAATCACCGTACCCGGTGCATCGTAGGGAAGTCCTTCTAAGAAAATCCTGAGTGCTTCGGTTCCTCCTGTAGAAGCGCCCACCGCCACAACAGTATTTGTTGTCTTTAACATACTTCCGCCTTTAGCAGTAGATAGCTTGGGCGGTAAAGGGGGTGTTCCTTCTTTGACTTTCTTTTCCTGGCTTTGCCGGTACGAGATACGGTTTACCTGTGCCAGTGAAGCCGCCATTACGGTGTCGCAAATTTCTATACTAGCTTCTTCTAGGGCTACTTTATTATTCCCAATCTTTGGCTTACAAAGAATCTCTACGGCTCCGTGTTGTAAAGCTTGAAATGCGGTGGACGACCCCCTTTCGGTAAGACTGGAAATTACTACTACCGGGATTGGATGTTGAGCCATCAGGGTTTTTAGGAAGGTAATTCCATCCATTCGGGGCATTTCAATGTCTAGGGTGATTACGTCGGGAAGGTTTTTCTTGATAATTTTGACAGCATAGTAGGGGTTGGATGCTGTGCCAATAACCTCTAAGCGAGCATCCAGGCTGATTATTTTATCAAGTGTTTGCCTAATAACCGCCGAATCATCTATAATCAACACTTTGCATTTTTTCATATGTTAATACTAGATTACTCTATTCAAGTAGTTGGTTATGAGCGATATAACCTTACTAACTAAAGAATAAGCCTGATTAGTTAGCGTATTGATCCAAGAGCTTATTTGTATCAAGGACTAGTGCTATATTCCCGTCTCCTAAAATGGTACTTCCAGATAGATAATCTTGTTGATTATACATTCTACCCAATGGCTTTAGTACTGCTTGTATTTCACCCATTACTTCGTCTACTATAATACCTTTAGTTTCTTCCCCATTCTGCACATTAATAACCGAAACATGTTCAGGTTGACTATGGTGAAGACCAAAAGCATCTCGAATAGAAAGTACTGGGAGCTGTTTATCGGCAATAATTAGCGTTTTGAGATACTTTTCATTTAAGTTTGTTTCGGCAAACGGAACTTCATCAATTCTTTGCACTAAATTGAGGGGTAACACAAAGTAGGAGCCATCAACTTCAGTAAGCAATCCATCCAATATAGATAATGACATTGGTAAGCGGATAATCATCGTGGTTCCCACACTGATCTCAGACTGAATAGTAATATCTCCTCGCACCTCACGAATTTTCTTCTTCACTACATCCATACCCACTCCCCGACCCGATACATCGGTTACTTTTTCGGCAGTAGAAAACCCTGGTTTGAACAATAGCTCGAACGTATCTTCAACAGATAATTGCTCTTCAGCTCCGATGAGTCCTTTCTGAACTGCCTTGGAAAGGATTTTTGCGGGATCTATCCCCCGGCCATCATCCCGAATCTCAATATAAATATTTGCACCGGAATGATAGGCCTTAAGCGTAATGGTTCCTTTCGCGGGCTTTCCCATTTTTTCCCGCTCCTCAGCTGTCTCTAACCCGTGATCCATACAATTCCTTAGAATGTGAATTAACGGATCGGATAATGCTTCAATAATTGTTTTGTCCAGTTCAGTATCAACCCCTTCCGTAATAAAATCGACTTCTTTACTCAATTCCTGACCTAAGGAACGAATCAACCTTTTTAAACGAACAGTGATCGTTTCTAGAGGCAGTAGACTGATATTGAATATGGTATCTCTTAAATTACTGGCAATTAGATCTAGACTTTCCGTAGCGGTTTGCAGTTCAGGTATTCTGTGGTTTTCTGAAATTGACTGCAAAGAGGCTTGCATGGTAACTAATTCACTCACCAAGTTCACTAACTGATCTACTTTTTGGGTAGCAACCTTAATATTAGCTGTGCCTTGGTCTTTCTTGTTTTTGACTTCTTCGGGCCGTGACTCCGTAGTTTCTATTTCCGCAAGTCGCCTATCCCTAATTTCAGCTAGTAGCAGATTTACGTATTCCTGTAACTTTTCTATATCAACTGGAGTCTCGCTATTTTCTATCTCAATAGTTTTGTCAACAAACTGCTGTTCAGCAAGAATATTAAAGTTAGCCAGTTTATGAATCTCAACAGTGCATTCATCCTCCACAAAGATAAACTGATCTTTCAGCTCATCAGCCGTTGTGGAGGTAGCAATATATATGTCCCAATAGCTAATATTCTCATCTACCTTAGTGATTGGGTGTTCCGTTACCCTATGCTTACCTTGTTCGATCAAATCTTCAATTACAAAAGCTATTGGATGGCCTTCATCCTTATTAATAGATTCATTCGGTCGAACAATTATGTAATAAGTATTAATCGTTTCTTTTTCATTTTTGCTATCAACCTGTAATGCCGCCGCAACTTGTTCGCCTTTCCGTTTACGTTCAATTTCAAGAACTACTTCTTGTATCTGCTCATTTAATTGTTGATGTGCAGTTTGATTAGCTATGCTGGTGATTTCAGAATCTTCTAGAATTGCGTAGATATGATCTACCGATTTAAAAGTAAGTTCTAGTACCAGGTTATCGATCTGGATCTCCTTATTACGAATAGCATCATAGATTGTCTCAATGTCGTGAGTAAAACTACCTATCTTTTCGTAACCAAACATATTGGCAGCTCCTTTGATAGTATGCATTACCCGGAATATCTCCTCTATAATTTCACCATCATCAGGATTAGCTTCTAAGGATAATAGCGCCGTTTCCAACTGATTCAATAAATCTTTGGCGTCTTCAAAGAAAGATTGTTTGAACTCATCCATCATTTAAGGGCATATTCGATACGGGAAAGAAAATTAGATAATTTGTAAGGCTTTGTAACCCAGGCAGATAACCCCAACTCTTTAGCTTCGCGCATCTTGGTGGGTTCAGACTCAGTAGTTAGAAAAATTACTGGTTTTTCTTTCGTAGCTGCTGTGCTTCTAATCTTTTTCAGCAGCTCCATACCATTCATTTCCGGCATATTAAAATCTGTTAATATCAGATCGATTTTTTCCAAATCTTGCTCCAGAGTTTCAAATGCTTCCTTTCCGTTCACAGCAGACAGCGTTTTGTAACCCTTCTGGTTTAAAGTTTTGCACAAAAAATCACGGATACTACCGAAATCATCTACGACTAATATTGTTTTACTCATGATTGATTAATACTTATATAAACTATAAACAAAACTGCAATTTTATCGCTATTTAATCTCACCAACTTTTTGTTAATGTTAGT
>CAKZPJ010000500.1 GCA_937138955.1 uncultured Flammeovirgaceae bacterium
ATAATTTCTATGGCCTGCATTCGCCCCACCGTAGGAAAATAGTAAGCGGCCGGGGCAGCGTAGGGAGCTGGAGCCATCAATACTCCATCTTCCATTACCGTAATCTTAGAACTACGTTCTACTCCAGTACCCCGAAAACCAATATTGGGTCGTAAGCCAAAGCCATCTTCTTCCTGTAAATTTACGCCAGGGATAGTACGCAGAATTCGATTAATATCGGTGTAGTTAAACTGCTCGAGCTCTTGAGGAGAAATATAGTGTACCGAACCCGGAATTTCACCAATTCCTTTTTTTCCACCCGTCATAGAAACGTGCTGAATTACTACTTCGGGCAAATTCATAATCTGCTCTGATAGCGAAACTTGAATAGGGTCAAGCAGACTGCTGTTCACCTCAATGGTCTGTTCGGTGGTCAGGAAACCTACCGCTGAAGCAACCAATATATGTTCGCCCGCAGGAACCGATGGAATAACAAATTGTCCTCGGCTATTGCTTGAAGTCCCCAAATCAGAGTTTTTAATATAAATATTAATGCCAGAAAGTGGTTGATTTTGATTAGTGAGGGTAACTTTTCCGGTTACCTCATATTGTCCGAAGCTAAGCAGAGGAAGAAAAATGAGCAGTAATGTAATGCGGTACAGGTGCTGAATCATAGAAGCTAATTAGGATTGGGGTTCAAATTTAGACTAAATCTAAATAGTGCCCAAACCTGTCGGTTAATTTTGTGTTATGTAGTCAGAAAACTTTTAATCACTTAACTAATCATTTGTCATTCCATGATTTTTATTGACATAAACCAAGAGCGCGTTCCTGTCTTAGGGCTAGGTACTTTTAGCCTTAAAGGGCAAGCTTGCCGTACTTCAGTGACCGATGCTATTTCAATCGGTTACCGCCATATTGATACTGCTAAAATGTACGACAATGAAGAAGATGTAGGCCATGGTATTAAAGATGCAGCTATTGACCGAGACGATTTGTTCGTTACTACCAAAATCTGGCATACCGACCTTACCCAATCAGGAATTACTGCTGGGTTGGAAGATAGCCTGCAAAAATTACAACTGGATTACGTAAACCTCACCCTTATCCATTGGCCTTCAGATGATATGAATTTGAAGGAGTGTCTAGAGACATTGATGGAATTACAGCAGCAAAGCAAAACCCGCTTAATCGGAGTAAGTAATTTTCCAGCTTCTCTGGTGAAAGAAGCCCGCGCCATTGCTCCGGTTATCTGCAATCAGGTAGAATACCACCCTTATTTGAGGCAGAGTTCAGTGCTTAATGTAGTGAGGGAACATGGTATGATGCTCACCGCTTATTGCCCTATTGCTAAAGGGGAAGTACTGCAAGATCAAAACTTAATTGATTTGGGAGAGAAATACGGAAAATCGCCTACGCAGATTACGCTTCGGTGGTTGGTTCAGCAAGAAAACGTAGCAGCCATTCCCAAAGCCAGTAGCCACGAGCATCGCGCTGAGAACCTGGATATTTTTGACTTCTCATTAACCGATGAGGAAATGAATCATATCCACTCACTGAGTAAAAATCACCGACTCATTAATCCCGAGTTTGCGCCCGTTTGGGACGACTAAACTATCTTCAGGAGCAGCTTGGTCAATACCGGGTGATTTTAGCTTTATGAAGCAACAGTTTAATAGCGGTAGACCACTTGGGTAAGTGATCAGCATCGTACGTATAAGTGCGAATCTCCCGAGCGATTTTGGCACTATCTTTCATGGATTGCTGGTGAGCCCCGCTCCGGGCAAATTCTTTGAGTTCTTCTTCACTA
>CAKZPJ010000501.1 GCA_937138955.1 uncultured Flammeovirgaceae bacterium
CTCCAGAATCTGATACAACTGATTATCATTAGCATGAAACTTATCCACACTCAACTCATCCTGCACCCACAGAAAAATCAGCAGGGCACAAGCTAATCCCGATGACAAGCCGATCAGATTGATGAGAAACGTACTTTTGTAGCGTTGGAAATTGCGGAAAGTAAGGATCAGATTATGTCGTAACATGGCACGATGGCTATTGGGTTGATAGACTTTAAGAGATCGGATAAAAGACGGACGAAAATGCCGTAGCACATTCCACGTAAATTGCCGCCGAGCTTTGACGGGTGAATCTTCGTACTGCTCTTCGTAGAGTTCTAGCAAGTTCCCCTCGATTTCTTCCAGGTAATCATTCCGGCAGAACCAGCGTAGAAAGCGAAGGGCTTTATTTGGCGGTGACGGTTTACTCATTTTATCATTATCTCATTCAATCCGTATACACTAGCCAAAGGAGATTTTTGGGATTTGCTGGTAGATGCTGGTGCGTAACGCATACTGCTGGTCGAGCATCTGCTTACCGAAGGCAGTAATGGTGTAGAACTTTTTTCGGCGACCACCCCGTTCGCTAGTGATACCCCCGAAGCGAGACTCAACAAAACCTTTATCTTCCATGCGTTTCAGCGCGACGTGTACAGCACTGATATTGAACTTCTTATCTAGTTTTTCTTCCAAATCTTGCAGAACAGATACTCCATAAGCCTGGTCGTGCTGAGCCGCTACTACTAGTAGTACTAATTCTTCAAATTCACCCAAAGAAGGAGTTTTCATAAATAGTAATTTACTTAACAAAAGTAAATATAATAATTAGTTATAATTTTGTTATACAAATGATAATATTTCTCAGATTCGTTTTATCATCCCTGCAAATTTAAAAAAAATTTTTAAATTTGCAGGGATGATAAAACGAATAATTACTCTGCAGTATCTCGTTTCCTTAGAGGACTTTCCGGTAACAGGCATTGTCGGCCCTCGCCAAGTGGGGAAAACTACCTTGGTGAAACAGTACTTATCTGCACAGAATATGCGCTATCTAGACCTCGAGCGCAGTTCTGATCTGGCAAAGCTGCGCGACCCAGAATTGTTTCTTAGTCAGTATATCGACCAAACCATCATTTTAGACGAGATACAACATCTCCCCGAGCTATTCCCTCTTTTACGTTCTTTGGTAGATGAGCATCGTCACCCAGGTCGGTTCGTCATATTGGGCTCGGCATCGCCTACTTTATTGCGACAAAGTTCGGAAAGCCTGGCAGGAAGAATTAATTATTTAGAGATGCATCCTTTCTCCTTGCTTGAAGTCAAGAACGAACTATCTTGGCAAGGTTTATGGCTGTACGGTGGTTTTCCTGAACCTACGTTATCTACTAAGCCAACCTTCGCTCAAGCTTGGTATCGGAATTTTGTTCAGAGTTATGTACAGCGGGATTTACCACAGTACGGACTTCCAGCGAAACCAACCGTTACGCAACAACTGCTCCGTATGATTGCCTCCGCTCACGGCAATGTGCTTAATTACAGTACTTACGCTAAATCGCTAGGGTTAACGGTGCCTACTATCAAGACCTATCTTAGCTTTCTTAGTAATGCTTTTTTAATTTCGTTAGTTTCTCCTTGGCATATCAACATTAAAAAGCGCTTAGTAAAATCTCCCAAAATCTATTTACGGGATTCAGGCATGCACCATTATCTGCTGGGTATTAGTTCCTTAGATGGACTTTTAGGTCATGTTCTATTGGGGAACTCATGGGAAGGCTTTGTCATTCACCAAATTGCCTCATTACTGCGGTCAGACGATGAGCTGTACTATTACCGCACACAGGATGGAGCCGAGATAGACTTGCTAGTACGTCGGAATGATCAGTGGCTTGTAGCAGCAGAAATAAAATTTACCAGTACTCCTTCATTACGTAAAGGTACGTACATTGCTATGCAAGATCTAGGTATTAGTAAGCTATACGTTATTGTTCCAGATGCGGAACGCTATCCGCTAAACGAAAAAGTGGAGGTAATTGGGCTTCAACAGTGCCTTCAGGAAATCATTCAACTAAACTGAAGGGGGCGTTTAGGAACGCCCCTTGCAAACCCGCCTAATCTTGGCGCATTTTGCAAAATTACCATCTAACCGACGAAGCCTAGGCAAGTCTACTTAGATAATGTTACTACTACTGCCCTTTCTATCGATAACAAGTCTTCGCTTAACGGGTTAAGTATTTATACCCAAAAAAAAATAAGTTATGGAAGAGAATAGAAAATTATCGAAGATACAGAAAATAGCCTTGAAACACGGTATACTTATGATGCTGGCCTTAGTTGGCTTCTTCTTTCTTATGAAAGCCTTTGGATTAGAGCATCACCTTGAGCTACGTGCCTTGAACCTTCTTATACTGTTTAGTTTTATCTACACCGCATTGACAACTTACAAAAAGCAAAACAACGACCAACTTCCTTATTTAGCAGGAATTCAGTTAGGTATGCTTACTTCTGTTATTGGGGCGGTCTCATTTGCCCTACTCGTTTTCCTGTACGTGACAGTGCTAGTGCCTGATTTTATGGTTGAAATTCGAGAGCAAGAACCCTTTGGCCAAATTTTGAATCCTTACATTGTCGCACTTACAATTGTAATAGAAGGTTCATTCTCAGGTTTTCTTGCCTCTTACGCTTCGTTACAGTACTTGCGCCCTAGCCGAATGAAAAAGCGGGTAAAAGTGAATGAGTAACTAATTACAACTAAAGCGGTCTTTAGAGAAGGTGCCATACTCCAAGGTAGTAGATTACTGCTATGCCATGGGATACTGAACACTTGCAATCCCGCCTATTCTTGGCGTATCTTGCAGGCTTAACACCCAATTGCTGAAACTCATGCAAGTCTACCTGGATAATGCTGCTACTACTGCCCTCGACCCGGCAGTGTTAGAAGCGATGCTGCCTTATATGACTGATTACTACGGTAACCCATCGTCTACCCATGCTCACGGACGGCAAACCCGCTCGGCGATTGAGCAGGCTCGTAAGAAGGTAGCCGAGCTACTGAACGTTACTCCGTCCGAAATTTTTTTCACATCAGGTGGAACAGAGGCTGACAATACCGCCATCCGCTGTTCAATAGATTCTCACGGTATTCGTCGAGTAATATCTTCACCGCTGGAACACCATGCGGTGCTACACACCCTACAGGAGCTAGAAAAACAGCAAAAAATTCAGCTTGACTTGGTAGAATTTGATGAAAAGGGAGATATCAATCTAAATCATTTAGAAGAACTGCTTCAGCAACCGGAACAAGCATTGGTTTCGCTCATGCACGGCAATAATGAAATCGGCAATCTAACTAATATTCAGCAGATAGGAGGACTATGCGCGGAGTATAACGCAATCTTCCACTCGGATACTGTACAAACGATGGCGCACTATCCACTCGATCTAAAAGAAATCCCAGTACACTGCATTGTTGGGTCAGCGCATAAATATCATGGACCTAAAGGTGTTGGAGTGCTGTATATTGCCAAAGGTCATAAAATCTGCCCGCTAATGCACGGGGGTGGACAGGAACGTAACATGCGAGGAGGCACAGAAAACCTTTACGGAATTATCGGCTTGGCGAAAGCCTTGGAATTAAGTTACGCACATCTAGGTGAGCACGCTCAGCATATTAAGTCGTTGAAACAACGCATGATTGAAGGATTACAAGAACAGATTCCGGGAGTACAATTTAACGGCACATCCGATGATCTGGAGAAAAGCCTTTATACAGTACTGAATGTAAGCTTACCGCTATCGGAAGATAATAGTATGTTGTTGTTTAATTTAGATCTTCAGCGGATTTCAGCTTCTGGGGGATCAGCTTGTTCCAGTGGGGCACAATCGGGTTCACACGTACTCCGGGCACTTAACTGCGATCCCCAACGCGGAGCCGTACGTTTCTCATTCAGTCGCCATAACACAACCGAAGAAGTTGACTACGTGGTGAAAACACTGAAATCGCTTTACCCAATAGTAGTCGCGCAGTAAGCGTATAAACTTATTCTCTACTTTTCGTTTGTATGAATACACTTAAATCATCTACCTATGAAACTGAGCGGTATAGCCATTACGTATATTTTTAGCTTTCTCATTTTTACTTCCACGTTCGCGCAAGATGCCACCCAAGATAACGTGTGGAAAGCCTTAGCTTCAGTCGAGTACAAAATTACTGAAGACGAATATGGCGAGTTGTACGTACCAGAGTTTAGCGAAAAAGCCCAGGAGCTAGAAGGAAAAATTGTCACCGTACCAGGTTACATTATTCCGTTTGAAGGACTCTTCAAGCCCGAGCACGTCATCGTTTCGTCGCTCCCCATTGCTTCCTGCTTCTTTTGTGGCTCAGGTGGGCCCGAAACGGTGATGGAAGTATTCCTAAAAAATCCGGTTGACTATACCGAAGCGATGGTTGCTTTTCGGGGCAAACTCAAGCTGAATGATGAAAACTACGAAGAGTTGATGTACATTCTGGAAGATGCTGAGTTAGTAGGCCCAGTAGGTCAGTGATACTGCTTTGTAACCCGGAAAATCTAGCGAGTTAGATACTTCCATTGAATTATGGCTGATAACGTGAGTATAAACCGTAATGGAACAGATAGAATAGTGCTCCAGCGGTTGTTGAATCATTTGCCTCACAGTACCCTACTTCTAGTAGGTGAGTAGCATAAACATAGTAAATACTTTTGAAAAGATATTTCTTAGGACTTCTTGATAGTACTCCCTTCGTAAATTCCGCTTACTAAGAAGCTGTTTGAGTTAACTCTTCTTGTTTCTTAGAAATCTTTTTCCGCCACTCG
>CAKZPJ010000502.1 GCA_937138955.1 uncultured Flammeovirgaceae bacterium
TGTATCGTCAACGGTCCCGGTGAAATGGCGGATGCTGATTACGGCTACGTGGGCTCGGGTAAAGGAAAAATTACCCTGTACCGGGGGCAGGATGTTGTTAAACGTAGTGTACCTTCCGAGCAAGCGGTTGATGAACTGATTGAGCTAATCCGGGAAGATGATAATTGGATTGAACCCGAAGTACTACCAGTGCAACAATAGTTATTTCGGATCATTTGCCGAAACCTCCGCGGGTGGCGATGACTGTTGCCTTTGAATCTCTTTATCAAATGCTTCGGAAATAGCCTCACCAATAGATTCAAAAACTGATTGCTGCTGATTCTCAGCCTTCTCGGTATATTGCTGTTGAATTGGAATGCGCCCCATCGATTGGTCGCCATCCGTTTGCAAAATCTGAAGACCCATACCCGCTATTAGCTCCCAACTTTTATTAAAAAGTCCTTCGCCGGAGTTGGAACCCGATCCAAACTCAACTACTTCAATATTTCGTAAATCAGGTCGGATGTAGCCTTCAATCAATCCGTTGTTCACTTCAAGCTCCGAAGCAATATCCAGTTTCCCCTCGTTCATACTGATTCCGGTATATGCCTCAAAGAAGTCGTTTAAAGCCGGCAGATCAATACTTTTAATGGTTAGGTCAGACACAAAGGCAGGGCGGTCCGGCAGCAAATCCATCTCGGTATCTAACGTAAGCTTTCCATTTCCAGTAGTCGTTCCCTCTACCTGCAACGAAGCCGGAAACTGCTGCGAGCCTTGGGGTTGATTGGAGATATTTTTCCCGTTAATAGTAAGATCGGTCAAGGAAGCAGTCAGTGGTGGATCGGTAGAAGTATCTCTAAAATACACCTTTCCCTGCACAATTCGTAAGCTGTCAACTGTGAAATGAGGTATCTTGCTTGATTTTTTGGAGCTAGATGAATCTGATACTGAAGCTAGTAACCGACGAGGAATTGAATGATAGTAAGACTCCTGATCCTCAGATTGAGCGGACTGGCTCGTTTCGTAGTTGTATTCCGCGTTTTTTAAGTAAACATCGCCAACTAATGTTTTCTGTAACAAATGCTTCCAGCGCAAGTCTACAAAAATAGTGTCCGCTGAAAATAGAGGCTGCCCCTCCTGATCGTCGCGCCGATAGATTTTCGTATCTATGATGTGGACAGCCGCTTTCCACAAATTAACATCTACGCTACGAACCGCACCCTGGATAGCTTGGGCTTTACTTAACCGACGGTTTACAATAGTTTCCGCTACGGGATCAGCCGCAATTACTATTGCGATGATTAAAATACCGAGAATAGCTAGGATGGTGGTTAAGGTTTTCATAAAGTTAGGCTCAGGTTAAAAAAGCATCACTGTATTCGGGCTAGCAAAAAACAATAAGACTAGCTGATGCGATATATATGGTAAACCCTACCTAGTGAGTAATGTTACCTTAGAAGAAGGCCCCTATGAAAAACGACCGCACTCCGTCAACCAAAGAGAAAGCACTGGCTCTAAACTTAGATCGCAGCATCTACGGAACCTTAGCGGAGATCGGAGCAGGTCAAGAAACGGCTGCAAACTTCTTCAAAGTAGGTAGCGCTTCAGGAACTATTGCTAAAACCATGTCGGCCTACGATATGAAGTTTAGCGATGAAATCTACGGAAAAACCAAACGCTACGTTAGTGAAGAACGTCTAGCGGGAATGCTACGGCACGAAATGCGCCTGGTTCGGGCTCGTCTTTCAGAAATCGCCTCAAATACTAAATTTTTCGCCTTCGCCAATACGGTAGAAACACTTAATTACCACAAAACCAATCAGGGGCACGGCTGGCTGGGCTTACGGTTTCAGTGCGAACCGCAGGGTGGTATGAATGAGTGCATAATTCACGTACTACTGTACGATAATGAAGCCAGCTTACAGCAACAAGCATTAGGAGTGTTGGGAGTGAACTTAATTTACGCTTGCACCACCATGTCAGACCCGCAGGAGATGATGTTATCATTAGCGGATAATCTGGCTAGCGATCGAATGGAAATTGATTTCTTCCGGCTTACTGGCCCAGACTTTGTTTCGGTCGACAATCGCTTGATGGCACTTAAACTGGTAAAGAACGGACTAAGTCGAGCCACCATGTTTGATGCTGACGGTAATGTACTACAACCACAGGAGGCCCTCTATAAAAAGAATGTGATGATTTTACGGGGCCGCTTTCGTCCGGTCACCCACGTGAATATGGATATGCTCCACGCCGGTTTACAGGCTTTTCGCGAGGCAGAACCAATTGAAGAGGAAAACCTGATCCGTATCTCAGAGCTAACACTACATAGCCTTACTGATGATGCCAAAATCGACGATACTGATTTTCTTCATCGAGTAGATATCTTAAGCTCGCTAGGTCAGAAAGTAATGGTATCTGATTACCAACGCTATTACTCACTTGCTAGCTATATTTCCAGAGTCACTCGGGGCAAAATTGCTATTGTATTAGGAATTAGAAGTTTGCAACAGCTGTTTGATGAAGCCTACTACCACGATCTGAGTGGGGGGATTTTGGAAGCTTTCGGAACGTTATTTAAGCGGAACCTTCGGTTGTACGTATATCCGGCTTGTCATGCCAAAACCCAACAACTTATGTGCATTGATGACCTAGAACTTCCCAAACACTTGGTCAAGCTTTACCAGTATTTGTGCGAAAGTGATCAGATTGTAGATGTGCAGCCTACTAGTGAAGCCAATCTTTCTATTTACAGTGACGATGTGCTGGCGATGATCCGTTCGGGACAGGCCGGTTGGGAAAAAATGGTACCACCGGAAGTATCGGAAGCAATCAAGACCAAAGAGCTATTTGATTATCAGGAAGCGAATTGATAATTTGCATTACGCTACTATCAACTTCCTGTTTTTATGATAAAGAATTCTCTGCTGTCTCTTTTCGCTTTACTCATCCTACTAACGCAGTTCAGTTGTTCTCCAGCCAGCGAGAAACCAACTCAGCTACCTCCGCCTAATATTGTGTTTCTGTTTGCTGATGACATGACGTATACCGCAATTCAGGCTTTGGGAAATGATGAAATAGAAACTCCCAATCTGGATAAGTTGGTTCACCAAGGAACAACCTTTACCCACACCTACAACATGGGCGGCTGGAACGGAGCGGTATGCGTTGCCTCCCGCAGTATGATGATTTCGGGACGATCAATCTGGCGCGCTAATCAATTTAAAGATCAGTGGCAGCAGAACGACTCGCTGGCATTAGCCCAAACCTGGGGTAACTTAATGGAACAACAGGGTTACAATACCTACCTAACGGGCAAATGGCACGTAGCGGCTAACCCTGACTCAGTATTTCAAACGGTGCGCCATGTGCGTCCCGGTATGCCCGGCGATTTTCGTAGCCAGGGTTCGTTTGATAGCCCCGAAACGATGCCACTAGGGTATAACCGACCTAAAAGTGAGCAGGACACATCCTGGTCGCCTTACGATACAGCAATGGGTGGTTTTTGGGAAGGAGGTCAGCACTGGAGCGAAGTACTGCGAGATGATGCTATCGATTTTCTGGATAGTGCTACTGCCAACCCTGATCCGTTTTTTATGTACTTAGCATTCAACGCTCCGCATGATCCTCGGCAAGCACCGAAGGAGTTTGTAGATCGCTACCCCTTAGACAGTATCTCGTTGCCCGCAAGTTGGCTGCCCCGCTACCCCTACGATGAAGATATTGGTTTAGGAGCCAAGCTTCGCGATGAAGCCCTCGCTCCTTTCCCCCGGACTGAATACGCCACAAAGGTGCATATGCAGGAGTACTACGCAATCATCACGCACCTAGATGAGCAAATAGGTAAAATTCTGGATGCTCTGGAAGCCAGCGGAAAAATGGAGAACACCTATATTTTCTTCTCGGCTGATCACGGATTATCGGTAGGTCGGCACGGCCTACTAGGTAAACAGAATATGTACGATCATAGCGTTCGGGTACCACTTATGATGGTAGGGCCAAGTATTCCAGCCAATCAGGAAATAGATACCGACGTATATTTACAAGATATTATGGCAACTAGTTTAGAGTTAGCCAATATTCAAAAACCCGACTACGTAGATTTTAATAGCTTTCTGGGGTTAGCCACTGGCGAATCTACTACGGGAGCGTATGATGCTATTTACGGTAGTTACATTAACTACCAGCGTATGATTCGCAAAGATGGAATGAAGCTAATTGTGTACCCCGACATCAATCAGGTGCTATTGTACGATCTGAAACAAGACCCATACGAAACAACCAACTTAGCCGATGACCCAGCGTATACTGATCAGGTAGCCAGTTTATTTCAAGATTTACAGGCACTACAGCAGCAGTACGCTGATACATTAGATCTAGAACCGGTGTATAACCAATTATGAGAGAGACCGGAAGTCGGTGTCAGAAGACCAGAAAATATGACCAGTGACCAGCTTGCCCCAGACGACTTCCGGGGTGACCAGTGACAATTTAACAATCCCGGAACTCATCCGGAAAACCATTTAACCAATCTAACCTTATGAAAACGCACTTGCTTATCTTTCTTTTTATCGGCATTACCTTCTCCTGTGTAGGACAAGAGTCAATTCCTAACCCCGAGTTACAGATCAAGAATGCAGTACTAGCCGCCCCAGAAGAACTGCGGGGTGAGGCAATGGTTTACGGCTTCAACGGAGATGGCGAACTGGTGATGTTACGTGAGGGCATTAACGATATGGTGTGTATTGCTGATGATCCCAGCCGGAAAGGGTTTAGCGCATCTTGCTACCATCGCGATTTAGAACCCTTCATGCAACGAGGACGTGATCTGAAGAAGGAGGGGAAGTCTACCCAGGAAATATTTGATATGCGGGAAAACGAAGTAAAAGCCGGTGACCTCAACATGCCCGAAGACCCTGCTACGCTATATGTACTTAGTGCTCCTGAAGAGCGTTACAACGCTGAAAACGGTGAAGTGACTGAGCCTGACTTTCGCTACGTAGTCTATATTCCCTACGCCACTGCGGCCAGCACTGGCCTACCACTTAGTCCCGAAGCTCCCGGAATGCCCTGGATTATGGACCCCGGCACCCATCGCGCCCACATTATGATTAATCCACCAAAGAAAGAATGAAAAGAAAAATGTGGGATGTGGGATGTACAGGTTGGAAGACGGAAGTTAAGAAGATAATGATTAATGAACAGTTGGCGAGGAGCTGGGAGCTTGGGACTGACTAACGATTAATGAGTGATAAATAATGTCTAAAAACCTGTCACTTTCAACCTTCTAACCCAGTAACCAAATCAGCAATTGAGCCATTGAACCATTTGGCAAGTCCTATATCTTCTGAAAAATTTTTGCATCCAGGTTAATAAAGTAATACTTACTTTTATCGATAAGCGGTACTAGTGCGTCGTAGAAACCGATGATCAGATACCCTCCATCGTTAAGATGTTGATGAAACTGCTCAAGCAGATTGATCTTCGCCTTATTGTCGAAATAGATCATTACGTTGCGACAAAAAATAATATCGAACTTACCGGGGGGTGGTTCACTAATTAAGTTATGGTGACGAAAGTCTACATGATCAACTAATTGACTATTCATCACTCCATCAGCTCCGTCCCGTTGATAATACTTCTCAAACGACCCTAGTGGGTTATATCCTCGATAATTTTTTCCGTATTCAGCAAGTTTCAGGTGATAGTACTTTCCCTGTTGGGCTTCGGCAATGGCGGCATCGCTAATATCAGTAGCTATTGCTTTACTTTTAGACTGGAATCCACTTTCCTGAAGTACAACTCCCATCGTATATACCTCTTCTCCCGATGAGCATCCAGCGTGCCATATACTGATTTCGCTCTTAGTAGCCAGCTTATTCAGAATATCCGTTTTCAGTGCTCTCCACATTATTGGATCCCTAAACATAGCGGTAAGTCCTACCGATACCTCGTCCATAAATCGGTGTACGAACAACTGATCTTTTAGTAGCTTTACCCAGAGATTATGCACCGTTTCTAACTTAAGCACACTGATGCAGCGGTCTACCCGCCGTTTGAGGGAAGTCGGCTCATAGCAGGTAAAATCAATACCGTATCGGCGCAGTATGGCACTCGTTAGCGATTTTAATTCTTCGTCTGTAATCTGAGTAGCTGGCATAAATTACTTATTTAGAGCTGATAGAAGTTTCCAGTAGTACCAGTATTATTTTAGTCTGTTCACCAGTCAGATTATCTATTCCGGTAAATGTACCCTGCATATGCTTTTCTTCCCCACCGTTGGTTAGCAATACGAGATCGTGAGTAGGGTGCTCACTAATATTATCTAGCGAGGGTAATTTACACTCAGGTGCTAGTAAGTCCTTTAGGTGTTTGCGAGCGATCGCTAGACGCTTGTAGCCAAATACTTCTAGGAAGCGCTGATTGGCTTTTTTCAGGCTACCCTGATTATCTATTTCTAAGGTAAATACCGTACTATTAAAAGCCTTTACCGTACTGTCTAACTCCTGTTGCTTTTCTTTCTCACGCGTAGTAAACTGAGCAAACATGATAATCCGGTGCAGTTCGCCTTCCAGATTAAATATTGGGTTATAAGTGCCATTTAACCACAGCTCCTGACCGTCTTGTCCTTTAAGCCTGAATTCACCGGAGAAGAAAGTGCCTTCCTTCAGGTTATCCCACATCATTTGAGTCTGCGGCTTATCTTTTTCTTCGTCAGATACCAAAAACTCATACGACTTTCCTCTTATATCTTTTTGAGCGAATCCACTCACTTCCAGGAACATATCGTTAGCTTTCAGTATCTTTCCTTGTGAGTTAAACTCAACCACTGCATTAGATTTACTGATCGCCTCTAATTTGTAGGTATATTCTAGAGTGGCTTTTTTAATTTTAGTTACATCCGCCTGAATAGATATGAATCGCTCTACTTCTCCCGCTTCATTTTTCACCGGATTAATCATAAGCGATATCCAGTAACTGTCCCCATTTTTAGTATAGTTTAGAATTTCCTCGTAAAGAGGCTCTCCCCTTCTAAGAAATTGACTAATCCGTTGTACTGTCTTCGGATCGGTATTAGGTCCTTGTAGCACTTCCCCGGGTCGCAGCCACATCACTTCTTCAGCCTGATAGCCAGTTAGGTTGACAAACCCGCCATTCACATATTCTATTTGCCCATGTCGATTAGTAATAATTACTGAGTTATCTGTATTATCGGCTACCAAAGATAACTTCTCTAGTACTAGTTTTTTCTTAGTAATATCGGTTCCTAACAATAAGATTTTTTCTATCTCACCCTCAGGCGAACGAACCGCTGAGAGCGAAGCATTAATCCACTTTTCTTCTTGATCAGCAGTTTTCAATAAAAAATCACCGGCTACATTTTCCCCTGAAGCTAGCTCTTTCCACATTTTCGGATTCTCACGCTCGGCCTCTTTCAAAATTCCATTTCTATCTTTCATCTCTTCGGGGGTAAACCTGAGTAGATCAGCAAAATTCTGATTAGCAGTCATTAACCGACCGCTCAAGTGAAAATACCCTACTAATGAGGAGGCTTCCATCGCCTGAAAAACCCCTTCCAACTCCGCTTGTTTTATCTCCATTTCTCGCTGAGCAACCGCCAGATCCTCCAAATACACTCGCATTTTATCTTCCCGGTTGCGCAGTTCTTCAGCCAGCGACTGAGAACTTGCCAGCATCTGTTGGGTCTGGAAGCTGCCTCGGACAATAGCTAGGGTAGATGCCAGACTTTCACCTACCTTACTCAAAAAAGCTAGTTGGTGCTCTTCAAAGGGTTTAAATGAGGCTATCTCAATTATACCCTTTAATTTTTCTTGAAACAACAATGGGTAAATGGCAATTGCCCGGGGAGTTGCTTCACCCAACCCGGAAGTAATGGCTACGTAGTCTGGCGGCACCTTGGTAAGAATGATGGGCTTTCGTTCCAAAGCGCACTGGCCGATCAGTCCTTGTCCTAATTTCACTTTTTTTTCTACGTATCTTTTCTTTTGGTAGGCGTAGCAGGCTTGTAGTTCCAGAAATGGTTCTTCGTCTTCCCCCTCTTCAATAAGAATAAACAGCCCCCCCTGATTTGCTTTTAGGTACTTCACCAAATTCTGGACTACCTGATAGCTGAGTTCCGGTAGATCTTCGGTGTGCTCTCGTAGTATCTCCGAAAAATGTGTCACCCCTTCCGCAGTCCAACGGCTTTGCTGCTCCTGATGGCGGTAATTAGCGAAAGTAGTGCGGGCATTTACCAGGGCCTGTCCGAGATATTCATCTGAGGCAAGATGCACCAGTTCGGTAGTGTTTCCTTCTTTTTCCAGCGCGTTAATAAATACAGTGGCTTCTTCCAGCTTATCGTACACCCTATCAATCATTTGCTGCCCCATAACTTGGTGGTCAGCACTGCTCAAGGGAGGTTTACCATCGGCCAACTGGGTAAGGGCTTGTTGCAATTGGTTATATCGCTGAATTGATCGATAAAAGATTGATAATAGCCAGATAACTAGTATACCACTGCTTATTCCAACCCATAAGTTCTTGTAAGGAATTTCCAGAAATAGAGTACAGGCTTGTGCCAACCAGATAGTGACAGTTATCAGCGCTACGTACTTAAATTTCCGGGTAGATACTAGAAACTTCATGATGATAATTTCTAAGAGTTAGGAAGCTGACGATGCTGCTCTAATGTATTGGCCTGCTCCTTTATAGAATCCACAAAGTTCTGGTGAAACTTCCAGAAAAAGCGGGGCTGAAGAGTGGTGTTTTGTTCGAATGAGAACCGAGTGTTTGCGAACAGACAGATGTCGCTATCACTTGAGTCAGTAAAATCATTGAGTACCGTAAGTTGCACCTCTTCGGCAGTGCCCTCTACCAGTTTAGGTACATCTCCGTAGATACTTACTTGCAGTACATTAGAAGACTCGGTAATCACCGCTGCCGAAATTATATTGTCAAGCTCTTTCAGAATAGCTTCCTCCATAAGCCTCCTTTCCTCCGAGGGTTCGCCAGGTGGCAGACAGGTATCAAACATCGCTTTACACTCTGATTCGGTGAGCAGCAAAAAGCTTTTACCCTGTATGTCGCCAATGATTTCAGTGGTTATTAACGTAAGGACTCCCGTTTCTTTTACTGAGAAATCTTCCTCCGTAAAAGGTGCTACCTTTATACCAGACGTTTCTATTGTTACCTGTTGCTGGGCAACACTGGAAAATGAACGGGCGGCACTTACGTAGCCCGCTTCGATAATTTCCTGGGCTAACTGTTTTTCGGGTAAAGTAAGTATTGACATATTCTGTTCAAGATAAGGCCCCCGTTTGGCGATGGGCGGTTTGAAAAATAAAACTTATAATAGCCGGTACGTGCAAGACCAAACAAACATTACCATTTCCTAGAATGGTAACCCCACTAATAAACTGCACCTGATCTACTGGTTGGTTGAGCGGCTTTTCCACAATCTCCTTTCGTTGTAGGAGCTTATCGACTACCAACCCTACGGTATGGTTACCGCCTGATACCACAATAACCTCTAGCTGAGATTCATCGTGAAGGTGCTCCCAGCTTTTGCGAAGATCTTCAGGTTGAGGAGCCGATGCGTTCTTAGGTAAAGACAGTATATCTTTCAAAAATACCAGCGATACTGTTTTCCCTTGGTAGGTAAAAGCCAGCCCCCGCCCTACTTTGTGTACCTCTGACCGATAGAGTGAGACTACGGCTTCAGTGTAAGGAAGCGGAATGGCATATTCCGTTTGATTGGCTTCGAATAGCAATGTTCCTTTTACCGCCATTGATGAGGGTAAAGACAAGCGAATGCGAGTTCCTTCTCCCTCTGCGCTGTGCACCACTACTTTACCACTCACTGAGTCCAGTGCTTTTTTCACCACGTCCATGCCTACTCCTCGTCCTGAAATAGCGTTAATTTGCTCATTGGTAGAAAAGCCCGGCTCGAAGATCAGCATTGTTATCTCTTCATCAGATATAGTTGTCGCTTGCTCCGATGAAATCAAGCCTCGTTGGACTCCTCGCTGTCGTACCTTTTCAATATCAACTCCGCTACCATCGTCAATAATTTCTATCACGACTCCATCATTTTCATTGCTAGCTTTCAGCGTAACCGTCCCATGAGGTTCTTTTCCGAGTTGCTTGCGAGCGTCGGGTTGTTCAATGCCATGAGCAATACAGTTTCGAACTAGGTGGATCAGTGAGTCGCTAATAATTTGAAGGATATTTCGGTCAATCTCAGTATCGGTTCCCTCTAGTTGGAGAGTAACTTCTTTATTTTCTGAGGCAGCCGCATCGCGTACTACCCGGTGAAATTTATTGAACAAGAACCCTACCTGCACTAGCCGTACATCCATTACGGAATACTGCAAGTCAGAAGATATACGATTCAGGCGAGAATACTCATTAGCTCCAGTTAAGTCGGCATGAGAAGCAATAATGCGGTCGCGCTCAATGATCAATTCACCAACTAGGTTGAGCAAATTATCTAGCTTGCGTACTGGCACTTGCACTAAATCA
>CAKZPJ010000503.1 GCA_937138955.1 uncultured Flammeovirgaceae bacterium
CGGAACCAAAAGTATACGACTGGTAGCCACCTTCTCGCTGCCAGACCGGACGGCTCGGATCAACCTGCAAGAACTCGAGCATCAGATCTCGGCTAGGTGCTTTCTGAGCAAAATATTTCCCCCCGTCATTAACTCCGTAGTCATGGTCATCCCAAATACCAACTACTGCGGTAGAAGCTAGTAATTTCTGGTAGCCTTTATGGTAGAACTGCCGCTGATATTCTTGTTGCATCAGTTCCATGTCGGGGGTATCGCCGTAGATATTATCACCGAGCCAAACCCATAAGTCTGGCTGTTGCTGGATAATTTCTGCCCAGAGCGGCTGAGGCTCGTTGGCTTTATTGCAGGAACCAAAGGCAATGGTAGTAAGTGCCTGATCCGTATTTATCGGTACCACTGATACCTGCGAGATGGATTGGGTCTGATTAGTCTTACAGCCCAGCAGTAGTAAGTATACAATAAGAAATAGAGGTAGTTGGCGCATAGTAGTGATAAAAAAAGAGGCTCATTGTTGAGCCTCTCCTGTAAAAAAGATATTTAACTAAAAATTAGTTTCCAAAGATGTAGCGAACTCCAAACTGCATCTGCCAGATAGAGCTGGTAACTCCCGCGTTATCGATCTGATAAACATTACCCCGGGGAGTAGAGAAGTTATATTCAGGAGTCGGTCCCGGACTAACTACTTCAATAAGTCGATAATTGTCATTATTTACAAAGTAGCGTCTTCCCCAATCTTTGTTCAAGAAGTTACCGAAATTGAAAATATCCAGCGATAACTGCAATGTGTTTGTTTTGCCATTTACATCTAAGTAGAAATCATGCAAAAGTCGTACATCAAAGATGCTTTCAAAAGGAGTACGGCTCCCGTTTCTTTCGGCATAGCCTCCTCTTCGTTCACTCAGGTAATCATCATCAGCGATGAAAGCATCTAGCTCAGCCCACTGTTCTTCAGCAGTTGCTAGTACAATTTCATTACCATCACTATCTTCTCCCATTCTATCTACTAAATAAGATTCTTGAAGATTATTAGGTACATAAATCAAATCATTTTCGCTAAAGTCTTCTCCGTTCACATTTTCATTATACACGTAAGAGTATCGCGACCCTGATTGTCCATTATAGAAGACTGAGATTTCAGTACGCATAAAATTGAGATACGATTTGCCATACGATAGTGCTCCTACCACACGGTGACCTAAATCGAAGTCAGAGTAAGTCAATGGTAAATCGTTACGTCCATTTACATTTTCAATAAAGCGCCACTGCGAAGAGTTCTGCGAAGATGTGCCATCGTTAATCGCCCGAGAAGTTCCGTAGGTATATGCCAAACTAGTGAACAGCCCATTAGCAAATGGCTTTTGCAGTTGCCCAGTAATACTCCAAGTGTACCCTTCATCCGTATTGTACGCTAACAATACGTCAGTATATTCTCTAGTAGTATTTCCGCTATAATAAAGGCGGTTATCAGCTCCTTCAAAACGTTGAGTAGGAGGTACTTTATTGATGTTTTGATAGATGACATTGTTAGCCGTTTTGGTGTACAGACCTTCTAATGTACCTACTATTCCGTAGCCTAAATTCTGGTCTATTGCCAAACTAGCGCGTAGCACTTGAGGAAGACGGAAATCTTCAGCAAATAAGTCTATCTGCCCACCCGCTATATCTTCTCCACCAAAATCAGATCGCTCGTACTGTTGATTGATATCGGGGCGAAATGCCAGAGGATCACCATTAGGCAGTGTGATTGGTATGGCAACACCATTTTCATCACGAGGGCGCTCACGAACTTCACTTAGTACTACACCACTGTTAGTAAACGCTCCTCCTAGCCAAACGAAGGGTAAACGACTAGTAAATAATCCAATTCCACCGCGCAGCTGGGTAGAACGATCACCGTTTACATCCCAGTTGAAACCAAAGCGGGGAGAAAACATAACGTTAGTTGTCGGAAGTTGCCCTGCGCGAGCTCCCCTAATGTCGTACTGCTGTGCTAGTTCGGGAAGCACATTATTGTTAAAGTTCTCATCAGCCACTGGCTCATCAGAGAATACTGGAATATCAATTCGCAGACCACCCGTTAACTTTAGTTTATCGGTAGCGTACCATTCATCCTGTAAGTAAAACCCTAACTGGTAGGCATTGAAGCTAGCCGCGGCAGCTGAGCCATCGCCAGTGACATTATCCAGTAATGAATACTGCCGACGGTACTCGGTAGGAGCACCACCACTGACAAAATCCTCTATAGTGCGGTAGGTGTATTCACCGTAGTTTCGGCGAATGAACAAATTATAAATAGAATAGAATTCATTGTGGGTTCCCAAGGTGATTGTGTGCGCCCCCTTAAACCAAGAGAAATTATTAGTTATGGTAAAAACATCTTGGTCTAATTGGTTGGCAGTAGAAAATCGCTCACTACCCGCGCGAATATTGCCCGTACGAATAAATATATTTGGGAAATTCTGTCCAATCGGGTCGCGGTCATCGCGAACTGTGGTGTAACCGATAATAAGATTATTCGCAAAGCTATTACTAAATCGGCTATTCAATTCTAGTGCAGTAGAGTTGGTCGTACTTGGGAAGAGCACCCCGCCGTTAGCAAAGTTAATCCCATTACTATTTGAGTTGCTTGGTGCTGTGCTCTCGCCGTAAGTATAGCTATGCCGTAACGCTAGCTTGTGGTTTTGATTGATATTCCAATCCAGGCGAGCAAAAATTTTGTCACTGCGTATCTCGTCGGTAACATTCTCAAAACCACCTGGCTCATAGTTATACTGATTCCTTAGCTGGTTAGCAAAGTTCTCAACACTGGCTTGGCTCACAAACTCATTGTTATACTCAGAAAAGTCAAACGGGGCAGGGGTTTCTCGTCGCTCGATTTCTCCGTTGACAAAGAAGAATAGCTTGTCTTTAATTACAGGTCCGCCTAAACGGAAGCCAGTTACGTTGGCGCTAAAGGGGGCTAACTTATTCCGCTCTACATTTGGATCATCTGATGCTCGCCGACCGGCCAACCCTTCGTTTCTAGTTAAGAAATACGCTGAACCTTCAAACTCGTTAGTTCCACTTCGGGTAACCGCATTAATTCCACCCCCGGCAAATCCGCCGAGCTTAACATCATACGGAGCCACTACAACCTGTATCTCGTCAATAGCATCTAAGCTAATCGGTGAAATATTGGTTTGTCCGCCGTTAGTTCCGCTTGCTGCCAATCCGAATACATCATTGTTCACTGCGCCGTCAATGTAGATTGCATTGAAACGGTTGTTTACTCCGGCAATACTAATACCTCCGTTGGTTAGGTTGGCTTGAGGAGTAAGGCGAGTAAAGTCGTTAAGATCGCGTTGAATAGTAGGTAAGCTCTGAATTTGTTCGGTAGTCACCTTCGTATCCGCTCCGGTTCGTTCACCGTTCAGAATTTCATCTCGTCGCCCCTGCACGATAATATCCTGTAGCTGCACACTACTTTCTTGAGTAGTGAAGCTCAGATTAAGCGTCTGACCTAAGGATAGCATAATACCATCTCTTGTCTGGTCATCGTACCCCACAAAAGACACAGTGATTTGGTAGGGACCGCCTACCCTTACATTAGGCAAAGAGAACCTTCCGTCGGCTCCGGTAGCTGTTCCGTAGTTGGTGCCAGAAGGCTGGTGAACGGCTCGCACAGTTGTGCCGGGAAGAGGCTGACCTCCTTCGTCTTTCACTGTTCCAACAATAGTACTAGTCGTAGACCCCTGGGCAAACAGTTTAGAACCGCCCCCCACATAAGCAATGGCTACAAATAATAAGATTAGTAAATTACTCTTCATAGATTAGGATTAAAATAGTGTAGAAAATTTGGCTGCAAAAGTACAGTTTCAATACTATTTTTACACAGTGATTGTTATTTATATATTCATTAATTAGCCACTAATTTCTTAACATTTAGTTAACACTAACTCAACCCACTCTTCAATTCTCAATAGAGAGAGTAACGTCTAAAAAAGCCTCTATGAAAAGAAAAAGCCTGATTTCTTATAAAAATCAGGCTTTTTCAGAAGTAGTCTTTAGAAAAATTAAGGAAGTTCAATTTGATAGGCTTGGTTAGCTAAGGTATTGGCGACTATCGAATCGTTAGCTGGATTTAAATTCATGACTTCTTGTAGAAAGGTATCCGTTTCTTTCAATACTCCCTTCCAATCGGCAGAACGAACGTATGAGGCAATTACATGATTGCCCGCTTCGGGAAAGGCGTCGGCTTGTTTTAGGTTTTCAGGAGTGCCCAATTGTTCAAACATGCTTTGCATCGCCGCTACCGATACCACATCATCCTGTTCTTCTTCATTTTTGTAGTAGTAGCCCAAAAATACGGGGCACTTCACTTTTTGAAAGGTTTCTTCTACCATCGTTTCTTCTACAATACCGGCCAGTGCCGCGTAGCCTTCAATGTAGTAAACTCTTGACCAGTATTGTCGGGTGAGTCCTTCCCGCTCTTCAATGATGTGATCGTTACCTGTCATCATTTCCATCAAATTCATGCCCCAAGGGCGATTTAGTAAGTACAGTTGATCATCTTGTGGAGCAATGATAGGCGAATAAAGTATTAATCCGGTAATATCAGGATTTTCCGCCGCAATAAAGAGACCTAATGCTCCTCCGGTGGAGGTTCCGATAATAATCACCTTTTCGCCCAGCGATTTACCAATGGCTACGGCTTGTTTGGCCGATTCCAGTAGGTTTTCGGCCGTCATGGATTTAAAAGCACTATCTGATTCTATGCCCTGCTCCTTCAGACGGGAGAGATACAGATTACAGCCGTATTTTTTAGCTAAAGTAGTGTGCACGGGTGCTCCCTCGCCCTGACTGGCACCAAACCCATGGAGGTACACAATACTATAGGGCGTTTTCTGTTTGCTACTATCAGCCCAGACAATCCGAGCCTCATTGTCTTCTTTCACCAGCAAGTTTTGCGATTCAGACTGATTAATTTCCTGCTCTAGTGCAGCCAGGTTAGTGGTCACTTTTGGAAGTTCCCCACTAAGATTACCGTGGTTAGGGCGGGGACCAACGGCTACCGCCAGTGATAGTACCAATGCTACTCCTACAATCCAGCTAAAGACCTTTTTCATATCGACCGTAAATTTGCTGTAAATCTAAACTATTTTTTCCGTCACTGCTTCTGCTTTTGAAGGAAGCGTTAATCTTTTAGCATGACAACTGTCAGCATTATTATTCCCACCCTAAATGAGGAACAATGTCTGCCCTCAATATTGGACCGACTCATGCAACTCAATCCATCGGCCCACGAAATTATTGTGGTAGATGGCAAAAGTCACGATCGTACCTGCAATGTAGCTCAACACTATCCGGTTATATTCAAAACGGTGAGCACGGCACGGCGTTCGTTGCAAATGAATGAGGGAGCAAAAATAGCATCAGCTGATCTGATTTGCTTTCTTCATGCCGATACATTAGTTCCAACCAACCTGGTTGCCATAATTCAAGATACGTTGGCCGACCAAGAAATAGCATTAGGTGGATTTATCTCTCTTATGAAAGGAAATAGCATAAGTTGGCTAACTACCTCCCTCAACTTTATTAAGACTTACTTAGCTCCACTCCTCTATCGCCCCGACCGATTCTTCAGAAATCACTTACGATTACTGTTCGGCGATCAAGCCATGTTTTGCCGACGAGCTGACTTTCTGCAATGCGGTGGATTCAATGACAAACTCCCCATTATGGAGGAAGCTGATCTATGTCTAAAAATGAACCAAATTGGAAAAGTTAAGCAGATCAGCCAAACCGTAGTATCATCTGACCGACGCCTAAACCACTGGGGACCGTGGAAAGCTCATTTTATCTGGTTTAGCATTTGTGCGCTTTGGGCACTACGAGTCTCTCCTACTTGGCTTAAAAAATTTTATACCGAAATTCGGTAGCTCAGCCCAGTAAATTGAATACCGTTAGGACGACCAATAAAATTTAAATAATAAAGACTTACCATTTATCAAAAAAATCTTAGATTAAACTCGCATTCAAACCTAACCTTAAACTTATTCCTTCTCATGAAACAACTTTTTACTTTCTATCCTCAATCCCGGAACTTATCGGGGTTGTTTGGGGTCAGCTTGGCTCTGCTCTTTCTGAGCCTACCGTTGCTGGTAACCGCCCAAAAGGTAGTTACCCTCGACAATTACGTAATTTCGCCACATTCGTCGTCTTCTAAGGTGGGCAACAACCTGATTCAGATGGCTGAACGTTCTATGACGAACGCTCGGCAAACTTCTACCAATAAGATTTACGACTATCCTGATGAACTCAAAAATGACGGCGAGTATATCCTTATTGAAGCTGTTGCTGAAAAGGGTAAGGGCGCAAAACTACTCGCAAAACTGAGAAGGGAAGTTGGTTTGAAAGATGGTGCTGTGTACCAGCATCTTGTATCTGGCAAAGTACCTGCTGCTAATATCAAAAAGCTAGAAACAGTTCCAGGACTACAGTTTGCCCGTCCGGCTTACCAGCCTCATACTAAAGTAGGTGCTGTAACTAGCCGAGGAGATATTGCTATGAGAACGGATGAGGCTCGTGATGATTTTGGAGTAGATGGAAGTGGACAAAAAATTGGTATTCTTTCGGATAGTTATAACGCCCTAGGTGGGGCGGTCGATGGAGTGACCTCTGGCGACTTACCTACTGGAGTAGAAATTCTAGATGATCTACCTTCTGGAGAAGGAAGTGATGAAGGCCGGGCCATGGCTGAGATTATCCATGATATTGCTCCCGGGGCTGACTTAGCTTTTCACACTGCTTTTACTGGGCAGGCTGAGTTTGCACAGGGTATTATCGATTTAGCAGATGCTGATTGTGATGTTATTGTGGATGACGTAGGATATTTTGCCGAACCCTTCTTTCAGGATGGTGTTATTGCCCAAGCAGTAGATGAAGTGTCTAAACGAGGCATTACCTACCTGTCTTCTGCCGGCAATGGAGCGCAAGATTCCTACGAAAAAGAGTTCAACAGCCTGGGTCTTTTATTAGCTGATACTGCAGGAAATGTTCTGGGAATTCCTCATGACTTCGGAAACGGTGATATATTTCAGCGCTATGTTATACCACCGGGTGGAGATTTAATCATATCCCTACAGTGGTCTGACCCCTACATATCTGCCGGTGGCAAAAATGGAGCTGATACTGATCTAGACCTGTTTTTCTTCTTTCCCCAGTTTAATGATGCTTTCGTATCTAACGATAATAATATTGGTGGTGACCCCATCGAAGTTACTGGGGTTACTAACATATCAACTGATACTGACCTAGAGGTAGATATACTTATTGCTAAGTTTGCCGGTCCTGATCCCGATATTATAAAGTATATTAATTTCGGTAGTGGTTTTGAAGTACAAGAATTTGAAGAAGACACCCAAGCTCCTACCGTATACGGTCACTCTAACGCTAACCGGGGCATTGCAGTAGGAGCTACTGCCTGGTTCAACGTTCCTGAGTTTAATGATAATTTATCTCTTCCGCTCATTAACGGATTTTCTTCTAAGGGAGGAATTCCCATTTTATTTAACCAAAATGGAAACCCTATTGATCCGGTTATCCGACATAAGCCTGAATTCGTTGGTCCTGACGGAGTGAATACTACCTTCTTCTCTCGCGACCTATCGTTTGATATTCCTGGAACAGACGAGCCCGATGGTTTTCCCAACTTTTTTGGCACCTCGGCATCAGCCCCTCATATCGCTGGGGTAGTAGCACTTATTAACCAACAGACTAATAATACATTTGAGCCGTGGCGTATTAGAAATATTATAGCAGCTACAGCTATTGATATGGATGACCCCACGACCGAAGGCTTTGATGAAGGCTTTGATTTTAAAACCGGAGCAGGGTTCGTAGATATAGTAAAAGCGATGAAAGAGGTAAGCAGACGATCTATTCCCAATGCTGCCGTTCGTCCTGTACTAGAAACTGTTGCTTACGATAAAGAAGCCGGAAACTACCGCGCTCTATTTGGCTATTTAAGTGAAAACAGCGTTCCGGTATTTGTCCCTATTGGGGAGAATAATAAGATCGTACCAAGCGATGACTATGATTCCGGTCAACCGGAAGAATTTACGCCCGGACGACAAGCCGCAGTATTTGAAGTAGCATTGCAAGCAGGAGAAACCGTAGTTTGGAGTCTTAAGGGCCCTGATGGGGAACGCCGAACGGCTACGGCCACTGCGCCTGAAGGTGAAGTAGCCACTCGCCTAGATAACTCTAATAGCAAGCTCGATTCTCCTTTCTTAGGAGGTAATGCTTCTGACATACTGCCGGGTACCTATGTTTATCCGAACCCCACATCCGGTAGAATATTTTTGGAAGTAGTTGATGCCCCTGAAACTCCTATTCAAGTGAATGTATTTAATTCTTTGGGGCAATCAGTGTACCAGACTGGAGGAAATGAGCTAATCCGCGAGACCGTGAATCTGCGTTCGTTCGGCCGAGGATTGTACATAGTCCAAACAAAGGCCGGTACCAAACTCGCTACTCGTAAAATAATAGTTGAGTAAAAACTTAGCATAACTAACATAGACTAAAGCGGAGGTGAATATCCTCCGCTTTTTTATTCGATAAACCAAAGCTTAATAGCCATAGCGACTACCGCGATAACCAAGATCAGCATCACCCACTTATCTCCTTTTTCTACCGACCACCTACTAGCTACCCAAGCTCCACCGGAATTTCCAATAGCTAATAAGCCGCCGTACCACCAATTGATGGTTCCTTCCAAAATAAATACTACTAGGGCGGCCGAAGTGTAAACCAGTACCACCAGTACCTTGGCACTATTCGTTTTAACTAATGAAAAACGGTTAACGGACGTAAGTACCATAATGATCAGAAAGCCTACGCCTGCCTGAATAAAGCCACCCCAAATTCCGACAAAGAAGAACAGAACAATACTAACAAATTGATGCTTAGCATTCATTCGCTCGAGTAATTCTCCATTTTCCTTACGGATAGACTTCTTAACAATAAATACTACTACTATGATCATAATGACCGCCAGCAGTTTGTTAAAAAGCTCTTCGGGAATATCAACTGCTATTTTTGCTCCGATTACCGCTCCAATGAGTGCCGACAGCCCTAACCATAAGCTAAAAGGAAAGGCTGAAACTCCTTTACTTTTAAACCCTAGTACTCCAAATATATTCTGAGAAAAAATGGCTACTCGGTTGGAAGCGTTAGCAACCGCCGGGGGGAGTCCCAGAAATATTAAAATTGGCAAACTGATAAGCGAGCCCCCTCCGGCCACCGTGTTAATAAAGCCCGCAGCAAAACCCGCCCCAGTGACCAATAGGATATCACGAATCTCCATTGTTCAGTATATTACTAGCTGCTACTGTTTGTAGATGGCGAGAGTAGGTGAATCGGCGAAGTAGGTAGTTAAGCACTGAACAGCTATACGCAGAGACAATTGATCACAGGGCGCTTTAAAATGGCTAAAGATTAAGCTTAACCGGGTAAGAATAGATAAAAAGGGAGATTTCATAGAGCTAGGTACTTCTTGGGGCAAAAATAGAAGTTATTTATCTAACCCTTCTAGTAATGCACAGCTTTTTCTTGGCAGTATAAGTAGGCCGTGCTTGGCAAAAGAAAGTTAAACGCTTTGAACAGCATTTAGTAGTTCGCCTTGTTCGGTATAGTATAAAGTTATTACACTACTTTCATCTTCCATCAAGAGTTCGTACAAAATAACTGATGAGGAAACACTATTATCAATTTCTAAGCGACGGATATCCCGCTTGTTTAATATGCGAGCGCGTGTAATAGTCAAATGTTGATAGTCGCCTTCATCTAGCGCGTATAAAACTTTTGGTGGCAGGTCCATTTCCATAATAGTAGCCGGATCGTTAACCGACTCTCGGATAATCATCTCTTGACTCTCTTGTATTTCTTCCATCCACATCTCGTCTTGAGCCTGAACAGCATTTAAAGAGAGTACGAAAAAGGCGCTGATTGCTACTAATTTTCTCATAATTGATGATTTTACACTTAAACAGCACAAAGAATCATACCATAGCAAGTTCTACGTAAACACCTCAAAATCAATTTATTATAAATATAACTATTCTAATAAATAATTGATTAAGGGTATCGAGTAGACAAGTTGGGGAACAATTCCCCACTTTAGGGTAATTTCTCTAGAGAAAGTATAAACTTTCTTACTACGTTTACTTTTTCACTAAACAGATTTGAATTTCTGCGTAGAGCAATTATCTAAGAAATCCATATAGTTCAAAAGGCTAGTGCTCTGTCAACGTTTAAAATTTGGGTTAGGCGGTCGTGGATTTTGGTGCAGATTAAGCGGTTCCCCGCCAGGACGCAAAAAATGAGCATAGCCGTAGCTACCGCAGCGGCGGACTGTGTGGGCTTTTTTGTAACGCAAAGATGCGCCAAAATTCACCCGCGATTTCTATGGTTCATGCAAGTGCTGGCGTATAAATTTTTTCATATTTTCGG
>CAKZPJ010000504.1 GCA_937138955.1 uncultured Flammeovirgaceae bacterium
CTCTATGGAATAGGGATTTTTGTTTCCGGCAGCCTGTTTCGCTTTACGCCCCTAATTATTGGAGCCATCGGAACTTGGGGTTTAGCAATGGTCGCTTTCTTTGTACCATTTCAAACCCAATTGCTGTTACTGGCACTAGCTACCATGGTAGGATACATTGTTCCGGGCTACATGCTCAAATCACAGTATAGCCATGAGTAGTTTCGAGTCGCTAGACCCTTTGCTTCATTCTCAACTTCGGCTGGCAATAGTGTCTCTACTAATTGGAGTGCAAGAGGCGGAATTCAATTACATCAAAGAAAAAACAGAGGCAAGCGCAGGAAATCTCAGCGTACAAATCAACAAGCTGAAAGATGCTGGCTACCTGGATGTACAAAAAACATTCAAAGACAACTATCCGCTCACCGTCTGTAAAATCACTCGCCAGGGTATAGATGCTTTCGAGACCTACGTCAATGCTATTAAGTCTTATATCGATGCTAAACCAAAAAACGCTTAATCACTACTATTATGAACAATATAATTCACGACTCGCTGGGGGCTTTTCATGTGATGGTATCGGTACTAGCCCTTATTAGCGGTACAATGGTGCTAGCAATGAGGAAAGGAAACCGAAAGCACAAACAGGTAGGTTATTTCTACGCCTTCAATATGCTGTTAGTCAACCTTACGGCTTTTGGTATCTATCGGCTGTGGGGTGGATTCGGGCTTTTCCACGTTGCGGCAATCATTGGTCTGCTGACGCTTTTAGCAGGAATGCTACCAATTATATTTAGAAAGCCTCGCCAGAGCTATATTGGATTACATTTTAGTTTCATGTATTGGTCGATAATCGGTTTATACGCCGCCTTCATCTCCGAAACCCTCACCCGTATTCCTGAAACGCCCTTTTTCGGAATGCTGGGAATTGCTACTTTCGGAGTGATGGCCGTCGCCTCCTGGTGCTTTCGCCGCTACCAGAAAAAATGGGATCAGCAGTTTAAGCAACACACCCTAGTCAAGTAATATGAGCTTACGAACCAACTTAAAGAAACAGAAAAACCAGACTTCATCTATTTACACTCACCGGGGAGAAGGCTCTTCCCGCTTAGAGCAACTGAGCGACGGAGTATTTGCCTTAGCCATTACTTTGCTATTAATCTCATCAGAAATTCCGAGAACCAGTGAAGAACTGATCAGTTTTACCGGAGATATTCTGGCTTTCGCCGCCAGCACCATTGTTCTAATCGCAGTATGGTATCAACACTACTTATATTTTCTGAGGTTTGGCCTAAAGGATAAGCCCACCGTCGTACTGAATACTTTCTTGTTGCTGGTAGCATTGTTTTACGTTTATCCGCTCAAGTTCGTCATCAGCTTTATGCTCCGCTATTTGGGATACTTGTTGCTAGTGCTGTTCGGAGTCAAATTTGATCAAGAAGCCTTTAACACGCTGGTAACCTCAGTATCAAGCTGGGAAACACTACCGACTATTATGATTATCTACAGTGCAGGCTATTTTTCGCTCATGTTAGCCTTTGCTCTATTATACCGCCACGCCAATCGGGAAAAGGAGATATTAGAACTATCAGATGTAGAACAGTGGAAAGCTACCAAGACCATGTATCAGTATTTCATTCAGGCGGGCGTGGCGGTACTATCAATTATTATTTCTTCGGTAGCTCAGTGGACTGGGGCACCTTGGTACGCCATTGCAGGAGGGGTCGTCTATTTCCTGGTCGGCCCAGCCGTCTACCTACTGGAATACCGATTTAAACAATCTAAACTAATTGAATCATAGTCAATCTCTTCACCTTACAACCATGCGGCACGCCGTAGGGTCAATAGAGTACTATGAAAAACCTAAACCGTATACGAATTTCCCTGATCCTACTACTTAATATTTTGATAATCAGCTTATTATCTTGTGAGAAAGAAGGTGCTGATCTGGTTAAGATGCGGATCAACCACTTTACTCAGGACTGTACGGGTGTCGCTCCCCAGCAATGTTTGCTAGTTCAGCAGGGCGATCAGATTGGCACCGACGATTGGTCGCTATTTTATAGTACAATTGAGGGGTTTAGCTACGAAAGTGATTTTGTCTACGATCTTTTGGTAAAGGTACGGAAGGTTGAAAACCCACCTGCCGATGCGTCTAGCTTGGCGTATAAACTGGTTGAAATTATTGTGAAAGAGCCAAAATAGAAGTAATCGCTAAAAAGAACCTTTGTATCTTACCGCAGGTTTCCCTTTTTTAGAAATGATTTTTTATTCTCTCATTCCAACAATCAACCAACTTTTTTATGACTCAGGAAGAAATCAAGCAAGCGGTCAGCGACCATCCGGCCCACAAAGTAAAATTAGCCATCACCGATATTGACGGTATTCTACGCGGAAAGGTAGTACACAAGGATAAGTTTATGTCTATCATGGAAGGCGGCTTTGGTTTTTGCAGCGTCGTATTTGGGTGGGATGCGGTAGACACTGCGTATGATAATGGTAAGTATACTGGTTGGCACACGGGTTATCCTGATTCTGACGCTCAGTTAGATTTAAATACATTTCGAAAGATTCCCTGGGAGGAAAATCTGCCGTTTTTTCTGGGTGATTTTGTTGACAAATCGGGGGAAGGACTGGCAGTATGTCCCCGGAGTTTGCTCAAAAAAATAAAGCAGCAAGCCATCGATGTGGGGTACGTTCCGCAGTTCTCGCAGGAGTTTGAATGGTTCAACTTTGCCGAGACACCCGAAACACTAAAAGAGAAATCATTTACCAATATTGAACCACTAACGCCCGGTATGTTTGGCTATTCCCTACTCCGTAGCTCGCTGAATAGTCCTTTCTTTAACGATCTGTTTGATCTACTGCTCCAGTTTAATGTTCCGTTAGAAGGATTACATACCGAAACTGGGCCGGGAGTTTACGAGGCAGCTATTTTATACGGTGATATTCTGGAAGCGGCAGATCGGGCGGTACTTTTCAAGAATAGCGTTAAGGAAATTGCCTATCAGCACGGAGTTATGGCTACATTTATGGCTAAACCTGACCAGCAATTACCTGGTTGCAGTGGTCATATTCACCAAAGCTTGTGGGATAGTGACCAGCAAAATAACTTATTTTTTGACGAAGCAGATTCGATTGGAATGTCGCCGTTGATGCAAAGCTACGTAGCCGGGCAGCTACACTGTTTACCCCATATTTTACCCATGTACGCTCCTACTATTAACAGCTACAAACGATTGGTAGAGGGAGCCTGGGCACCCACCACCCTTACCTGGGGTACAGATAACCGAACGACTGCCCTACGAGTATTAGCCGGGGGAAAGAAGTCAACCCGCTTGGAAACCCGAGTACCGGGTTCGGACGTAAATCCTTATTTGGCTTTATCCGCCGCTCTGGCCAGTGGTTTATACGGTATAAAGAATAAACTAAAACTAGACCAGCCTAAAACAGTAGGTAATGGCTACGAAGATAATCAGTACGGAGTGTTGCCCCGTAATTTATGGGAAGCATCGCAGGCAATGAAAACCTCAGATGTCGCGAGTGAACTCTTCGGAGCTGACTTTATCGATCATTTCGTACGTACCCGTGAATGGGAATGTCGGCAGTACGCCCAGGCCGTTACCGACTGGGAAGTAAAGCGATATTTTGAGGTCATTTGATGTTAGTTGAAAATGAATAATGGATGATTTGAATGTACAACTTATCCATTATCAATTCTCACTTTTCAATTAGTATACTTCCTCAATCCTCTAGCGTATACCTAACCAATTGGCGACTGATCTTCACCTGTTTTTGAAAATTGAGTAGAGCGATTACGTAATTGATTATCCCAACCGTAATGGCAATGGTACTGTATCCATAGAGCTTCTCGTAGAAAAGAAAGTACAGCGCGATTAGCAAAGTGATTACCGACCAGAAGCCGATAAATAGCAGGGTTGAGGAGAACATTTTGTAAGATAGAAAAACTAGACAACCCTTAGAGGTAGGAGCTACATTCCCGATAATAATCGGTAAAAAACTGTTGGGCCGCGTAATTTTCCGGGATAACCGAAACTCATCAACTTCTACTACGCCGTTGAAGTGGAAATCTTCTTCTTGCACCGACAGTGGGAGATACGGTTCCATTGGGCGAGTTACTTGCCGAATACGCTCAAAAACTTCTTTGCCCGAGTACGGCAGTATCAGGGTTTCACTCTCCGCCGGAAGAAACTTCATACTACTTTACTGCAATACAGGAAATCTCTACGTTCACATTTTTCGGTAAACCACTCACTTCTACTGTTTCCCGCGCGGGTGGATCAGCCGGAAAGTATTGCCCGTAGGCTTCGTTGATTGTAGCAAACTTACCCATATCTCGAACGAAAATGCTACACTTTACTACGTTGGAGAATTGCATTTTGGTCGTGCGAAGAATGGCTTCCAGGTTCTTCATCACCTGATGAGTTTCCTGGGTAATATTGTCGGTCAGCAATTCGCCGGAGGCAACATCAATAGCGATTTGCCCTGAAACATATAGCGTATCTCCGGCAAGGATAGCTTGGTTGTACGGCCCAATAGGTGCGGGAGCTTCCAAGGTTTGAATGATTTTTTTAGGCATAAGTTTAATTGTTAAATGACTGACTGCTAAATTGTTGATTATTAACTACTCTCAATACTTTATTCTTTCTATCTATTTTCATACTCCGGTATCCGGACTTCGGTTTCCGTCCCTAAAACTTTGTCCAACAAAAATAGTCTATTCAGGTAAAAGGCAAACATCTAATAGTCCCTCGATTGATGAAAATACTCACGGCTTCCCAAACCCGGCAGGCTGATGCCGCTACAATGCAACTCGAACCCATTGCCTCTATTGATCTAATGGAACGGGCTTCCTACCAATTCACCCAACGCTTTGTTCAGCAATTTCCTGAGCACAATTGTCCAGTCTACATCTTCTGCGGATTAGGCAATAATGGGGGTGATGGGTTGGCAATTACTCGAATGCTTCTGGCTCAGCAGTACGATGTTGCGGTTTTTATTATCGGCAACGGAACGGGTTCTGATGATTTTGAAACTAACCTAAAGCGGTTGGCCGATCATCCCTCGGTTCACCGGGTAATGGATGAATCTCAACTGCCGGATTTACCAACACTAAGTATCATTATTGATGCTATGTTTGGCTCGGGATTGAATCGCGCTTTGGAAGGCTTGTACGCTGAAACGGTAGAGCTTATTAATGAAAGCGGCTGCACCGTAGTAGCCGTAGACATAGCGTCGGGTCTATATGCTGATACATCGGTTAACGAAAGCGATCCGATTATCCAGGCGGACTTTACCTATACTTTCCAACTACCTAAACTAGCCTTTTTGCTCCCGCAAAACGAAATGTACGTAGGCAACTGGGCAACCGTGGATATTCAATTGGATGCTGAATTTCTACAGCAGGCTGATACGCCCTACCACTACCTTACCCACGATTGGATGAAAGAACTCCAGCGTGAGCGAAAGGGGCATTCTCACAAGGGGAACTACGGTAAAACTCTGCTGATCAGTGGCAGCTACGGAAAGATGGGCGCTGCGGTTTTATGTAGCCAGGCTTGTGCCCGAGGCGGCGTGGGTTTACTAACCGTGCATGTGCCTCGCTGCGGTTACGAGATCATGCAAATCTCTGTGCCCGAAGCTATGGCGACGGTAGATCAGCACCAAGAGTGTTTTAGCAATTTGCCGCCAGAAGGAGCAACCAACTTGAAAAATTTCGATGTCATTGGAATTGGCCCTGGGCTAGGTACCGAAGAGGCTACCGCACATGCACTAAAGTCAGTATTAGAGGTGGCTAATGCTCAAAATATGCGAATGGTGTTAGACGCTGATGCGTTAAATATTTGTGCGAAGCAGCGCGATTTATTAGAAATTCTACCCAAGAATTCTATTCTAACTCCCCATCCTAAAGAGTTTGAACGACTTACCGAGAAGGCTCAGAATGACTTTCATCGTCTGGGTTTACTGCGAGGATTCTGTCAAAAATACCAAGTGTACGCTACATTGAAAGGTTCACATACGGCCATAGGGACTCCTGAAGGGGACATCTACTTCAATAGTAGCGGAAACCCCGGAATGGCTACTGGAGGCAGTGGCGATGTGCTCACCGGAATTCTTACTGCCCTAATTGCCCAAAAGTACGACTCACTATCGGCCGCGCTACTCGGAGTGTATCTGCACGGTTTGGCAGGCGATCTTGCTGCGGAAAAACTCGGTCAAGAGCCGTTAATTGCCTCTGATATTATTGAGCATTTGGGGGGAGCGTTCAAGGCAATCTTACGCTGAATTTCTATTGGTAATGAAAATCGCGCAGTTCTTGGCTAAACAATAGCTTTCTCACACAGAGGGTCTATCAACTTTGATTAAAACACATACTGAATAATCAAACAGTTTCGTAAAGAAATCACTTATCTACACAGATAATATTGATTTGTAAAAATATACATAGTAAAGCGCAGAAAATCGGCTGCGTTTAACAAATATTTAATCTAAGTGTATTTTTTTGAAAAATGTAATACATGACGAACACCTCTACGACCAAAACCAAGAGAATAAGTGATAAAAGTGAAGTTGAATTAGAGTATTTAGAAATTAAAGGGGAGGAATTCTACAAGATTTCCAACAGCGATGCTATGCGTCCCTTCTTTATGAGCATCGTTAGCGACTCCAATCACTGGATGTTCATTTCAAGCAACGGGGGGCTAACTGCCGGTAGAAAAAATGCTCAGTATGCCCTGTTTCCGTACTACACCGATGATAAAATTACCGAATCAGCTGAAGTCACTGGAAGTAAAACGATTGTTCGGGTAGCTCAAAGTGACCAGACATTTCTGTGGGAACCTTTTTCCGCTAAGTCGAGCGAACTGTACCGTACCAGCCGAAACTTATACAAGAACGTGTACGGCAATAAAGTCATGTTTGAAGAGATCAATCATGACTTGGAACTCACCTGTCGGTATCAGTGGTGTTCCAGTGATCGCTTTGGTTTTGTTAGAAATTCTACGCTGGTCAATAATAGCGACGGTGAGATAAAACTATCCTTAGTAGACGGCTTGCAAAATATACTACCCTACGGCGTGGAAAGCGATACGCAAACCCGAGCCAGTAACTTGGTAGATGCCTACAAAAGAAGCGAGCTAGTAAAAGAAGTCGGTGTAGGAATTTACGCTTTGAGTGCCATTATTGTTGATAAAGCCGAACCTAGCGAAGCCCTGAAAGCCAATGTGGTTTGGTCGCTGGGCCTACCGAACCCAAAGCACCTGCTGTCATCCTTACAACTAAAGAACTTCAAACAGGATGAAGCTATTGAAGAGGAAACCGATATTAAAGCCGAGAAAGGAGCTTATCTCATTCATGCTGAACTTTCGTTGGCAGCTAAGGCAACCAGCCAATGGATGATGGTAGCTGACGTAAACCAGGATCATGCGGATATAGTCCAATTGGTGGAGAGTATTAAGCAGGATGATGAACTACAGCAGCAAGTAGAACAAGACATTGAGTTAGGTACTCAACGGCTAGTTGGGCTATGCGCTGCTTCTGACGGTCTTCAACTTACGGAAGACAACTACCGCGATACCCGTCATTTTTCCAATACCTTGTTCAATATAATGCGGGGGGGCATCTTCGATGATGGTTACCGTATTGAAAAATGGGATTTTACGGACTATCTAGCCCAAGCGAATAAAGCGGTAGCGCGGTCAAACCAGGATGCGGTTATTAGTCTGCCTGATGAATTCTCAATATTTGATTTAAAAGCGACCGCAGAAGCGAGTACCGACGTCCATTTTAGGCGGCTCTGTTCAGAATACCTACCGCTGAAATTTAGCCGAAGGCACGGTGATCCCAGCCGACCGTGGAACCAGTTTTCTATTAACACCCGCAGCGAAGATGGTTCAAAAGTACTGGACTACGAAGGCAATTGGCGCGATATTTTTCAGAACTGGGAAGCCTTAGCGCGTTCGTATCCCGAATTCATTGAGAGTATAATCCATAAGTTTCTGAACGCCTCTACATTTGATGGGTACAACCCCTATCGGATAACCAAAGACGGGTTCGAGTGGGAAACGATTGAGCCGGACGATCCCTGGAGCTATATCGGCTATTGGGGCGATCACCAGATCATCTATCTGCTGAAGCTTCTGGAGTTCTTTGAAGATACTTCTCCCGGAGCGTTGGAACATCTCTTTGACCAGGAAATCTTCGTTTATGCTAATGTACCCTACAAAATCAAATCTTATTCGGAAACGCTGAAAAATCCGAAGGATACCATTGAGTTTGACGAGGATTTAGATCGCAAAATTCGTGAGACCCGGGAAGCTGAAGGTGCCGATGGCGCATTGCTTCGTTATGAGTCGGGAGCTATCGTCAGTGCTAATTTTATTGAGAAAATATTAGTGACTATACTGGCCAAGCTCTCCAATTTTATTCCGGAAGCAGGCATCTGGATGAACACTCAACGCCCCGAATGGAACGATGCCAACAATGCGCTGGTCGGCAACGGCGTATCTATGGTCACACTTTATTATCTGCGGCGTTTTTTAAGTTTCTTTCAAGCCGTTTTTGCTTCAGTATCCGAGAAGGAAGTAGCTGTTTCGGAAGAATTAGCGGATTTCTTTACCAGGGTAGTTGATACTCTGGCAGCGCATAAAGAATTACTAAACGGAAACATAACGAACCAGCAGCGTAGAGGAATATTGGATGGTCTGGGGCAAGCGGGTAGCGATTTCAGAAAACAGGTTTACCAGCAGTCATTCTCGGGTGATAAAGTCACTATTTCGCTGAGTGAACTAATGTCTTTTTGCGAGGTAGCTTTGCAATTCTTGGAGCATTCTATCGAAGCCAACCGACGAATTGATCATCTCTACCACGCCTACAACTTGATGACCGTAGAAGAGGATGGTGGTATATCAGTTGATTATTTGGATGAAATGCTGGAGGGGCAAGTAGCCGTACTGAGTGCTAAGTACCTCACATCTATTGAGGCTCTGACCGTGCTGGATGCACTGAAAAAGAGTAGTCTGTTCCGAGAAGAGCAGTACAGCTATATGCTGTATCCTAATAAGGAGCTACCGTCCTTTATGGCCAAAAATTCTATTCCGCAGCAATTAGTAGCAGACTCGGATCTACTAAGAAAACTAGTAGGTGATAACAATACCCAAATCATCAAGCAAGATGCTAGCGGCGCCTGTCATTTCAACGGTAACTTTAGAAATGCCAACGACCTGAAACAAGCACTGAGCACGCTAGATGAAGATTACGCGGATTTGGCAACGCAAGAAAAAGCCCAGGTTCTGGAAATATTCGAGGAGGTTTTTAACCATAAGGCATTTACCGGCAGGTCGGGTACTTTTTATGGATACGAGGGGCTGGGGTCAATCTACTGGCATATGGTTTCCAAATTACTGCTGGCGGTGCAGCAATGCTGCCAAAGGGCCGTTGAGGAAGAAGAAAGTGAAGAGGTTGTAGGGCGGCTGCTCGAGCATTTTTACGAAATAACGGCGGGAATCGGAGTACACAAACCCCCCTTGCTCTACGGAGCATTTCCGACTGATCCTTACTCACATACGCCGATGGGCAAGGGAGCGCAGCAGCCGGGTATGACAGGGCAGGTGAAAGAAGATGTTCTGAGTCGCTTTGGTGAATTAGGAATTATCGTTAAAAACGGTCAACTGCATTTTAAACCGTTCCTCCTGAAAGAAGAAGAATTCTTGGAAGCTTCATCAAGCTTTAAATATTTCAATATTCATTCTAATCAGCAACAGGTTCAGCTAGAGAAGAACTCGCTAGGATTTACCTATTGTCAAGTTCCGGTTGTATACAAGATAGCCGATCAGGAAAGTATAGAAGTGCACTATCAGAACAGTAGTTTTGACAACTTTAATGGTTTGGTTTTAAATAAAGATATCAGCAAAAAGATTTTTGCCAGGACGGGGGAAATCAACAATATTACCGTGGAGGTGAAACGCGGAAACTTGAGATAAAGTGCTTTTGGCTTAGAAATAGCCAAGCGAACAGTGCGTTAATCAGTCATTTAACAATCCCGGAACTAGTCCGGGTAACACTAGATAAGTTCCAGGGAGAGGCAGGAAGTAATTCAGCAATCTTGGACCTCATCTGGGAGGCAACCAACAACAATTCTCGGACTTGATCCGAGATCAGCATAAACTAACTAACCTACTATTATGGAAGATCCCGCTATTGTACGTACAGGTAAGGTGCCTTTTGGCAAAAAGGTCGCCTTTGGCATCGGTATGTTGGCCAATCAAATGTTTCCCGCCGCACTCGGCATTTTTATGGTTGTGTTGGTACAAGACCTGGGTTTCCCAGGTTGGATGTGGGGGATTCTGTTCTTCTTGCCCCGGGTATTTGATACTTTCACCGACCCCATCATGGGCTTCATTTCCGATAATACCAAATCTCGGTGGGGACGACGACGGCAGTACGTATTCATAGGAGCCATCATTATGGGAGTCTCGTTTGTGGTAATGTGGCAGTTGTATCGAGTAAATGGTATTGACTATAATTTCACCTATTTTCTCCTTTGGTCGTTTGTATTCTATTTAGGACTCACCATTTTTAGCGTGCCTTACGTGGCGATGGGCTACGAAATGAGCAGCGATTTTCACGAACGAACCAACATCATGGCGGTTGCTCAGTGGATCGGTCAGTGGGCTTGGGTAATTGCTCCTTGGTTTTGGGTTATTATGTACGATCAGGGCATGTTTGAGTCGGCTGATGTGGCCACTCGAGAACTAGCGATTTGGGTTGGAGTCTCCTGCGCGATCTTTGCGATGGTGCCCGCCATATTTCTTAAGAGTAATTCAACCGTAGATGCTGACTACACTCCACTGACCCTAAAAACTATTGGCGGAAGCCTGAAAAAGATTATTCAAGGGTTTGTGGAGGCTTTTCGATTAAAACCATTTAGACAGCTTTGCATCGCCACGTTTTTTATTTACAATTCCTTCTATACCATCGCCAGTTTCTCCTTTTTCATTGTAGTATACTATCTCTTCGGTGGCGATGCTGGTGAAGCAGGTATCTGGCCTACGCTTTTTGGTAGTATTGGGGCGTTGGTCACTACTTTTGTAGTAATTCCCATTGTAGCCCGAATGTCTAAAATTATGGGTAAAAAGAAAGCGTTCATCATTTCACAAGCAATATCGATTTTAGGTTACATCATGCTCTGGTTTCTTTTCATTCCCGGAAAGCCCTACATGTTCATTTTCGCCCTGCCTTTCTTCTCATTCGGTATTGGCAGTTTATTTACCATCATGATGTCGATGACCGCCGATGTGATCGATCTGGATGAATTAAATACTGGACAACGCCGAGAAGGAATATTTGGGGCAATTTACTGGTGGATGGTGAAGTTTGGGTTTGCCATAGCTGGTTTATTAAGTGGCGCAATATTATCCGTCGTGGGCTTTGACCCTAGTATCGATACCCAGTCAGACGGAGCTATCACAGGTTTACGAGCCTTTTATTCTGGTCTGCCTATTCTGGGTACGCTCATCGCCATTGTAGTTATGTGGAATTATGATGTGACCGAAGAGACCGCCTTGGAAGTAAGACGCAAACTAGATAAAGAACCAGAACCTGTGGAAGCATAAGTAACTCAAGGTATTAAATAGAAGGCGTTTGTTTTTCCCCAGACGATGATAGTCGAGTATGCGAGGGTGTGCTTAGAATCTAATTGGGGGGATATTTGTTCCATAAATATGGATGACTATTACCGTTCTCTGGCCGATGAATCAGAGGGGTTATATCGGGAGAAAGGAAGTAAATTCTTCGCCTACGCCTATCCAGTAGATTCGGAAGACGAGATACAAAAATGCCTAGCAATGCTAAAGAAGCTGCATCATAACGCGCGGCATCACTGTTATGCTTTCATTTTGAAACCATTGGAAGGGCAAGAAGAAACTTACCGTGCTAGTGACGATGGTGAGCCTCCTCACTCGGCTGGTGATCCTATTTTAGGACAAATTCGCTCGTATCAATTGCTGGATGTATTAGTGGTGGTGGTTCGTTATTTTGGTGGAACCAAGTTAGGCGTAGCTGGGTTGATTCATGCTTATAAAACCGCGGCGGCAGATGCTATAGAAAATGGGTCTATTGTAGAGAAATACATAGAGCGGACTTTTGCCATTGAATTCCCCTATTCGGCTACCAGTGGCGTAATGAAAATTATTGACCAATTTTCTCTGACTATTCTTAATCAGTCGTTTGCTGAAAATTGCTACTACCGATTTTCGGTACGATTATGCGATTATAAAGCTGCCTTAGCTGATTTTTCTGAGCTAGATCAGGTAAAGGTAAAACATTGATTTTTGTGGTAAGTTATGATAGCCTATGGAATCAGCTTCGTCTAAATCCGCTTTTTTAACC
>CAKZPJ010000505.1 GCA_937138955.1 uncultured Flammeovirgaceae bacterium
GGAGTAGGTACGCCGTACTCGATCGATAAACTGCAAGATCGTGGGGTATTCTTCGTTGATCCGGGTGAGGAAATCTATATGGGGCAGGTAATTGGTGAACATACCCGTGGTAACGATCTGGTAATTAATATCTTGAAAGGTAAAAAGCTTACCAATATGCGGGCTTCCGGTTCGGATGACAATAGTAAAATCGCTCCTAAGAAAGAATTTTCACTGGAAGAAGCCTTAGAGTACATTCAGAAGGATGAATACGTAGAAGTTACGCCTAAATCTATTCGGATGCGGAAGGTTTACCTGGATGAAACTGAGCGTAAGCGCATGAACGCCAAGCTGGAGGCACAATAGCTGGACTTTTTTACGTGGCCGATGTACCCTTCATAAGGCGATTTTCTTGAGTGTTATTCGGAGTACGCCCGGCTGTAATCTACCTGAGTACCTGTTCCGATAGCATACCGAATGCCTCCGGCCAAATGCTGGAGGAATAGCGGTTCGGAATAGGACTCTTCGGTGTGACCCAATCCAGTAAAGAACATCCTCCCTCCGTCGTATTCTTTATACCAGGATATTGGGTGGCTCTCTCCATTGGTGCCACCCTCATAGGTAGACTCATCTAGGTTGATAAGGATATTGTTCTCTTCGTTAATGGCTTTGTAGTTATACCACTCATCAGCTCGAGCCCAGTCTTTCGGCAACGACTCAGTGGCGGAATGATTAGCGTCAATAATTTGCAACGTAGCCTCCCGAACGTTAGGGTCGCTAGGGTGACCATTGAAGTAAGCCCCTACCATTTTTCCGTACCAGGGCCAATCGTATTCAGTATCCGCCGCAGCATGTACACCTACAAAACCACCCCCAGCTTGAATAAACCGCTCCATTTGTACCTGCTGCTCGGCATTGAGAATATCCTGAGTAGTATTAAGAAAGATAATAACAAGAAAGTCTTTCAGCTTTGCTTCATTGAAAACACTAGCATCTTCGGTTGCCTCTATCTGAAAGTTATGCTGCGCGCCTAATTTTCTTATTGCCTCAATACCTGACTCAATTGATTTGTGACGAAATCCCTCGGTTTTACTAAAGACCAAGATTGTAGCGTCACTCTCTTTCGTGGAAGATGCGGTAGAACATCCCAGTAGTATGGCGATAGCAAATCCGAAGGCTATACAAGTTTTTTTCTTTTTCATAAATGGTTATGCTATAGGTATCAAAATCCAGAAGCCCCTTTTTAGGATAAGTAACGATCAAAGAATAATTTTGTCATTTTATGCGGTAGATACGACGTTGTGCTAACCCACCTGTTGTATTATTTAATTATCTAAGTGTCTGATGCCGCAGATCAGCTTTATAAGCTAAGAGCTACCTCTTGGTTACCCTGCTCTATTGACTGATAAATCGCTTCAATGATTTTCATATCGCGCATGCCCATTTCCCCAGTAGTTTTGATGGTTTCATTCTGCATAATACATTCGGCAAAGCGGTCCATATGTACGGCTTGCTCCCGAATCTGCGGAAAATCCATTGAGCCATTGCTGGTTTCGCCAGCTAGTGGTCCGTAATGATAAGCCGGAGATAGCTCGTACCAACCATTCTCGGCATCAGCGTGCAGCTTGTTGTAGCTTTTGTTGTAGCTCGTCTGGCAGTTAGCTTTCAGTCCACTTGGGAAAGTCAGGGTGAAGTGAACCGTTTCGTCTACTTCGCCAAACTTCTCCATATCAGTTTTAAATTCTTCAGCCACTACTGAAATGGGTTCTTCGCCGCTGGCATAGCAAGCTGCCTGAATGGTGTAGATTCCCACATCCATCAGTGCCCCGCCTCCTGCCAATTCATAGTCTAACCGCCACTGGGTAGGGTCACCAATCGTGAAACCAAACGCATTCTCAATGCCAGTCAACGGCCCGAACACTTGCTCTTGAGTTAATCGCATCACTTCCTGATTGAAGGGTTCGTAATGTAGCCGGTAGCCTACTGCTAGCTTTACATTGTTCTCGTTACAGGCATCAATCATTTGCTGACACTCATCTACCGAAACAGCCATTGGCTTTTCACACATTACGTGCTTACCAGCTTTTGCCGCCCGCATAGTATACTCAGCGTGCATAGAATTAGGCAACACTACGTAGATAATATCAATATCATCGTTATTGAT
>CAKZPJ010000506.1 GCA_937138955.1 uncultured Flammeovirgaceae bacterium
GAGCCAACCGATGATTAGCGGTTCCAACGTCTCGGATGGGAATAATTGCCACTCCATTTTCTCGTTCGGAGTGTTCTTGAACGTACTCCTGATTAATGGAAGCTCGAGTCGATAAGATGCGTCCCTCGTTCTTGGTAAGATTACTACCGTGCTGCCGATAGTAAAATAAAGGCGTCGCGACGTTTGCTACCGGATGCTTTGCCGTAAATTTGACCCAAAGTTCATATCCATCCTGGCACTGATAATTCTCACTATAACCGCCCAATTCCTTCAGAAACTCCGTACGAATCATGGTACAAGCACCGTGAGCCGCCTGATCCATTAATGAAACCTCGTTAAAATCGTGCCGTTGATGAACCGAATCTACCCGACCATCGGCATCAGTCATATAGTAATTAGGAAAGACTAGACCTAGATTAGGATCTTTTTCCAGCATGTTTGACATGACGAGCAGTGCATTTTCCGCGAGCCACCCGTAGAGCAATATTATTGGTTACATTCAAGCCCCTATTTTGCTGGAAGATCGTTTTTATCTTAGGATGTTCGGCAAATTTACGAATGATCTCGGGAGAGTGATCAGTTGAGCCATCATCGATAATGATGATCTCAAAGTCTTGCAAGCTCTGCTGGAGCATGCTTTTTACGGCTTGCTCAATGTACTTTCCGTAGTTATAATTAGTAATGTATACGGATACAAGTATGGGGTGCTGTTCTTCCATATCCCCCGATCAACTATGGTTACTATGTTTACTGGGTACGCCTACTAAGGTCAATCCATCCGAAAGTTTCACTTCATCTAATTTTTGTTGCAGCTCCATTTGTATTTCTCCGGTCTCGAGAAGCGATTCATAGTGTTTAGTGTGATGGCTGATTTGCATTAGTAATTCGTAAACATCCATACCATAGTACCAAGCGGCAACGGGTGAAAAACCTGATTGGTAATATAATTCAGCAGCGGAGGTATCGGTGTAGCAGCTAATGTGTCCCATCGGATCTAGATGTCGGACGATGGTATCATTACAAATATTCTGTATAAATCCACTTAAAGAATGCCAGCGGGGTAGTTTTGCAATAACCATTGTATTAGGATTTTCGGCAAAGATGCGCTGAGCAGTAGCTAATAATTCTTTTGGGTTGGGAGTATGTTCTAGAAGCCCCCAAAAAGTGATAACGTCGTACCCCTGGTAATCTTGGTCAACTTTCGTGAAATCCCGATCATCCATATCAATACCCCAGATATTCTTGGCAAATTCCCGACTTGCTTCGCTCAATTCTATGCCATCTGCCTGCATACCTGTTCGGCGACAAGCCTCAACGAAGTGCCCGGCGCCAGATCCAACATCTAAGATCTTATTAGGTAACTTCCCGTACATATCTTGATAAAGCTGAACCATCCAGTCTCGCCAAGGTACCGCGATAGCATTGAGCCGAGACTCAGCACTGGCTTTGTCGGTATAGGTCGCGGCATAATTGACATCGCTTAAATAAAATTGATGAAGAGCATTGGGTGAGGGGCGGTTAACTACGTAAGCGTGGGTGCAATGAGAACAGGTTACGTATTCGGCTGCATAAATGGTTACCTGGTGAGTGGCGGTTTTAGAAGTTGTCCCACAAACTGGACATGAAGCGACTAATTCTTTATCTGGCTGATTATAGACCTTGGTTCTCGTTTTTTTAAAGTAGACAAGTTGATCAGTGATATTCTCAACAACGTTCTTCTTCAATTTTAGAAGATTGGTCTTCTTTCCTAAGAATGTCTTTACTGAATAAGCGTCCTCTTTTTCGTCTTCCCGAATCCAGCTTTCTTCTGACGTATTATTTTGATTGGGAGATAACAGCTCCCGGCGATACCATTTCATAGTAGTTTAATTAAAGTAATTCCATTCTAGCTTTTGATGGGCTTTAACATCCACCAGTAGCTTTTTTCCAATAATTTGATCAAAATCGCGGGCATCAATACCGTGGTTGGGTCGTAGGCAGGTTAAATGATCTTCAGTGATTTGAGTTCCCTGGGGTAGATCTGTTAGAGGGTATACTGCACGACGAAAACTAATCCGATGATCAGCCTCGATGGGTAATGGTCGTTTTAAAGAATCGCCCTGTAACGATTTGATTTCAGCTATTTTTTCTATGAGTTGACCAACTTCATCTTTGGTCAAGGAAACTTGATGATCGCGAAAGGATTTCCCTTCACGAGTATCGGTAAAATGAAACTCTAGAACCTGGGCTCCCATCGCTACGGCTACCTCTAAGGCTGTAGATCCTACGGTATGGTCAGAATAGCCAACTGGTAAGCCAGTAGCTTGATGGTATAACGACATAACTGAGAGGTGAGCATCCGAAAAGGGGATAGGGTACATGGATGTACACTGTAAAAGAGCTAGGTTTTGTGGATCGCAATATATTTCATTAACCGATTGAAGGTATTGGACTGATGAAAGTACTTCATCTAGTGAAGCCAATCCGGTAGAAATCAGAATCGGTTTATTCTGGTTAGCAGTGGCTTTTAATACGGGATAAGCCGTAAGATCACCCGAACCGATTTTGTAGAAATCCATATAAGGATCAATCCAGAAGAAATACTTGGGGTCCCAAACCGAGGCCAGAAAGCCTACTCCACTATCTTGGCAACGCTGAGCGATAGTAATGTACTGTTCCTGACTAAGCTCAAATTTCTTGAAGTGCTGATTTCTTTGAGGACTCTCTTCCCGACTTACCAGCGTATCTCCCTGGTAAATCTGATATTTAATATAATCAACATTGGCTTCAATGGCCAAGTCAGTGAGTTTCAAGGCGTATTCAAAATCACCCTCATGGTTTCCGCCAATCTCAGCAATCAGTAGGGGCCCGTGTTTGCCTTCCCAATAGCTATTCATGATTCTTACTTTGGTGGTATGATTCTACAATCGTAGACATAGAATGTTGGTAGATTGGTTCAGGTAAAGACGCTAACATTTGCTGCGCCAGTTTAGCATCTTCGGGAGTATCTATTGAAAGGTGAATACCAGTTGCTTCAGGGAATTCCTCATTGGTATAGTATTTACGCTGGCCTACATTTGGGTGATCATATAAATATAATGTAACGTGCTCTTGATATTTAGTAGATTGATTTATATCATCGATAATTCTGCTAAAGAAATCAACTTTCACCATTTCTACACTCATTCCGTAGGGGAAAGTTCGCTGAGGTACATTGCTGTAGAAATCAAGGTGGAGCTTAGCATCAGTAGCAATTGTTTTCACAGTAGCGAGTTCTACGAATAAGTTATCTCCGTTTATTCGCATAGCGTAGTCTAATGAGTAATGATGGGCTGCTTGTAAAAAGCGTTCCGCTACATTCTCTAAATCGCCCCTAAAGCAATTAATTCCCTGTTTGTGGCAATAATCAGCAATTGGGTCATCACTAGATAATGAAGAAGGGGCAACTATCAATTGGTCAGCTGAGAAAACTAAAGCCAAAGCATCGTATACGTGTTGGAGCAGAGGTATACCTTTCAGCAACATGAGGGCTTTGCCTGGCAGCCGACTCGAGT
>CAKZPJ010000507.1 GCA_937138955.1 uncultured Flammeovirgaceae bacterium
TTGCCGGAAGTATCAAAAATGAGGAGGTATCGCTGCCCGCTGACCCGATTACCACGCCTACCTTCCCCGCCATACTTCAGTCTTATTCGGAAGTACTCTTCCTAAAATCAGAAGCAGCCGCCCGGGGTTGGACCGGAGAAGATGCTGAACAGCTTTATGCAGATGGCATTGCTGCCTCGTTCGAGCAGTGGGGTGCCCCAGCTGGTGAGTTAGAGGCTTATTTGGCTCAACCCGAAGTAGCCTACGACCCGGCGAACTTCAGAAAATCCCTAGGTAACCAAAAGTGGCTCGCCCTGTACACCCAAGGCATGGAAGCTTGGTCCGAATGGCGAAGATTAGACTATCCGATATTGATACCGGCCCCCGATGCGGCAGCAGGAAGGGATATTCCCCGAAGAAAAGGCTACCCCATTTCTGAGATCAGTCTAAACCGAAGCAATTACCAAGAAGCTATTGCCCGGCAAGGTCCGGATGTGATGAGCACCCGGGTATGGTGGGATCAGTAGTTCATAAGCTTTAATTACTCGAAAAAATAAACATTCACTCTATCAATCTAAACTGTTCTTCATTATGAGCAAATTCACCAGAACAACTCTTTTATGCACCCTAATATGCTTGCCTTGGTTGGTACTAGAAGTCGCTGCCCAGCAGATGGCCACAGAATACCAACATCCCCTAGATCCGCTGGATTCTAACGAACTAAAGCTAGTAAAGCAGGTGCTGCTAAAAGAAAATAAGATTCAGCACGATAGCAGCCACTACTTCAGTATGGTCTACCTGAGGGAGCCGTTGAAAGCCGATGTACAGGCCTGGAAAGCCGGCGATTCTATGCCCCGCGAAGCGTTTGCTGCTCTATACGAGTACGAAAGTAACACGCTTACCGAGGCGATCATTGACCTCAATAAAGAAAAGTTACTTTCTTACGAAGTCATTCCTGATAAGCAGCCGGTAGGCTCTTTCGAAAGAGATTCTATTGCCACCGATATACTAGCAAAAGACCAAGTCTGGCTGGCTGCCCTGGAAAAGAGGGGCATTAATCCCGACTCTATCCGCGTACACGGAAATTACGCTGCCGATATGGGAATTGGCCCCAAAGGAAACCGGGAGAAAATTGTCAGTGCGTACTATAAAAACAAAAAGTACAAGCGGGTACCCATCGGTGGCCTTTTTGCTCACGTAGACCTTACCGACCAGAAAGTGCTCAAGGTTATAGATGAAGATAGTGGTTGGAGCGAGCCTACTGATCCGGGGTACTTTGAAGGGGATGAGGTAGAAGTTACGCTACCCGCCATGAAGCAGGTGATGATTAGCCAACCGGATGGGGTGAATTATGAATTACGGGGCAATCAGGTAATCACCCCCCATTGGAAACTCCGCTACGGCATCCATAACCGGGAAGGGTTGGTCGTTTATGATGTGCAGTACTATGATCCTTACCAAGAAAAGTGGCGAAAAATTATGTATCGGGGCTCAATTGTAGAAATGATCGTTAATTATGGCTCCCCTGATCTACTCAATGCTACCAACAATTACTTTGATCAGGGGGAATTCAGGTTTTTCCAGACGAAAAACCGTCCGCTAACCGCGGGCTCGGATGCCCCCGAAAATGCCACCTACCTCAACGCCACCGTACACGATCATTGGGGCGACCCCGTAGAAATTGATAGTGCACTGGCGATTTATGAAGAGTACGGTGGTCCGCTCTGGCGACACGAAGGCCACTCCCGTCGGGCTACAGATCTGACCCTAAAGTACTATATTACGGCGGGCAACTATGACTACGGTTTTATCTGGAAGTTTAAGGAAGATGGCACCATTGAGGTAGACAATGAACTGCAGGGTATTGTCCACATTCGTAGTGTAGAGCGGCCTAACGATATGCCCGGCTATGCGGATGAAGCCTTCAATGGTAATTATCACGGGGTGACGGTTTATCCGCACGTAGAGGCTAATAACCACCAGCATTGGCATGTGTTTCGCCTGGATTTGGATGTAGACGGGGTGAACAATTCGGTAGCGGAAATCAATAACATCAGTCCACCGGCCGGACCGGAAAACCCTTACCGGAACAGTATTATTGCCCAGCCAACCATGCTAAAGAGCGAAAAGCAGGCCGTTAGCAATGTCAATGCGGCCAGCACCCGGCGTTGGCGCGTAATGACCCCTGGGGTGCGAGACTCCCTCGGGCGTATGCCTAGCTACGTGCTGATGCCATCGCAGGGAACGGTACCACTGGCTCAGGAAGGCTCTTCATTGTCAAATCGTGCCAAGGTGTTATACAATCACTTCTGGGTAACCCCCTATGACCGGGATGAGATATACCCGGCGGGTATGTATCCGGCCAGTAACCAGCAGTGGGAGGGCCTACCTAAATGGACGACTCAGAATCGTAGTATAGAGAATACCGATGTTGTTCTCTGGTATGTGATGGGCAAAACGCATATTGTCCGCTCGGAGGACTGGCCAATCATGAACAGGGCCTATATGTCATTTAAGTTGATGCCCTTTGGTTTCTTTGAGCAAAACCCAGTGCTGGGTAAACCTCCGGTAAGTATACCTGATGGATTATCCAGGAAAGTAACGCCTGATGAAACTATAACCGGACAAAAAGCTACGGGCGATGCTAAATCATCTTCAAACAACCGTGAGTGAGTTGTTTTAAAGCGGTGCTACCCTCCGATTGAGGGATAGCACCCTCTCTTCTTTCATTCGTAACCTAAGCTGGGATATGCCCGGCTTATTAATTTTTGACTGCCAAAGGAATATAGAAACTTTCACTTTTCTAATAACTCCAACGCCGCTGCACTCATCGCCCGGATGCCGGTTTTGATGGTTGGTTCCAGTAGCGGGGCGTAGGTTGGTGAGTGCAGCGATGGTAACTTGGTTCCGGTTTCCTCGGCTTCTCTCACCTTTTGCGGGTCTACGGCACCGAGCCAGAACATGCAGATCGGTACTTTTTTGTCCTGCATACCAAAGCGGCTAAAATCCTCACCCACCATATTGGGCGGTGTTTCTACTACTTTGTCTTCCCCTAGCGTTTCTTTAAAAACATCTACCAGCCGATTGGTTAGTTCAGCATCGTTGATCGTAGCGGGAGTTTGCGGGTCGCGGATGCTGATCTTGGGATACTTTTCTTCGGGTAATCGGGCTAATTGAGCGTGGCTACGGGTAATCCGCTCTACGGCTTCTAAAATCTGGTTACGCACTTCGGGGGAGTACGAGCGCAGCGTCAGTTGGAGTTTCACCTCATCGGGAATAATATTGTAGATCGTACCCCCATGAATAGAACCGACCGTTACTACCGCTGGATCAATCGGATTGATCTCGCGGCTCACAATCGTTTGGAAGGAGTTAATCATCTGAGCGGCTAGCACAATAGGGTCCTTGGTGGTATGGGGAGCGGCTCCGTGTCCACCTTCGCCGTAAACAGTGATGTCTACCATATCTACACTCGCCATAAAGGCCCCGGCTCGGTAGCCAACCGTTCCCGCCGGAAGTGAAGCATTATCGTGCAGCGCGATGGCGTAGTCGGGCACCGGAACTTTGTCGTACAGATTGGCTTTAAATAGCGCATCCGCCCCAAAGCCACTCTCTTCCGCCGACTGCGCCACCATCACAAGTGTACCACTCCACTGGTCTTTCATTTCTACCATCGTTCGAGCGGTACCCAAAAATACGGTCATGTGAATATCGTGACCACAGGCGTGCATTACTCCTACGGTTTCTCCCGCAGCGTTAGTACCCTTAGCGGTGCTGGCGTAAGGTACCCCGGTCTTTTCTTCCAGTGGCAAGGCATCCATATCGGTACGGATGAGCAGCGTGGGGCCTTCCCCGCTCTTTAGCACTCCCACCAGATTGTGCATACCAAGTTTTTCCTGCACTTCAAAACCTAAATTTGTAAGTTCATCGGCAATCAACCGCGCAGTTTGCTCTTCTTGGGAAGAAAGTTCAGGATGCTGATGTAAGTACTTATAAAGTGTGTCTAATGAGGAATATTGCTGATTGATAAAGTTCTGAACCTGGGTATCCGTAGTGGACTGAGCAGCTAATAAGTAGTGGAAGAAGCAAAGCAGTAAGCAAACTATGTATCTCATGGAAGGTATATTGACCAAGTTAATTTAATTGGCCTCAATATACATTGCTTTTGCAATTTGCGCCTACTTTTTCAGTTGACCCATACTTTCTGGCAGTGGAAGTTTATGTGCTAGATCAGGATCAGGAATAGCTTCTCCGGTGGTTACCTGTAAAGGAAGTACTCCCGCCCAAACCGGTAGTTCGTAGTCAGCTTCATCATCTTTGGGTGGGCCAGTACGAATTTTTGCTGAAGCCTCATCTATGTCCATCGCCAGCACTTTAGTAACTTTCAATTCCTGCTCGTTCGGGGTTCGCACTTCATCCCATCGTCCTTTTATAATCTGCTCGGTGATTGCGAAGAGGGCTTGTTCCTTTTGTTCATCCGGCACCAATTGGGCGGTTCCGAAGAGTACCGCCGAGCGGTAGTTGAAACTGTGGTGCATAGCGGAGCGAGCCAGTACAATCCCATCGGTGTGAGTAACGGTAACGCAGATTGGAATTCCTTTCTCCAGTTGGTTGAGCATGCGGTTACCGACGGCACCGTGTAGATAAATGGTATTATCTTCCCGCCCGTAGGCGTGGGGAATTACGTAGAGCTGATCGTCAATGGTGAAGCCTACGTGGCAGATGTATCCGGTATCAAGAATTTGGTAAACGGTTTCTTTATCGTAGTGTCCACGCTTCGGTGAGCGTTTGACGGTATTACGGGAGGATTTAGGGTAATTATTCATAGTGTTCGGATAATTATGAGTAGTGAAAATTTCAACTAATTACACTTTATTCACCATTACTCAGCAATAGGCTTTAGCTAGCGGTTTTTCGGTAAAATATTTTCGTAGCGAAGTAAAACTTTTTGATGCTCAGTAGTATTGACCGGTTTCAATACCCTTACGGCTGATGCTGGATGTTTAGCCAGTTGTTCTTTAGGTCGGACAGGTCGGGGTGTAAATCCACCACCACAGTTCGGGCATACATTTTTTAGTATATCTTTGGCGCACTCCCGACAGAAGGTGCATTCGTAAGTGCAAATCATCGCCTCAGTTGAGTTATAAGGTAGATCCTGGTCGCAGTTTTCGCAGTTAGGTCGGATGGTAAGCATAGCTTTCATTTGAAATTCTTGAGTAAAGGTATACCTTTATAGGTCCCTACACATCCCCCAGTTCTTACAATCTCGATGGGCCAGTTATATCCTTGGAAAACCAGCATTCAGCTTGATCGGCAGAGCAACCGACCGCTGTATTTGCAAATTGTGGACGCGCTGATTCGGGAAATAGTATCCGGCCGGTTAGCTCCGGAGTACAAAATGCCCGGCACCCGTCATCTGGCTTCTCTGCTGGAGATAAATCGGAAAACGGTGGCTATTGCCTACGATGAACTGACCGCTCAGGGTTGGCTTAAAGTAATTCCCGCCAAAGGCACTTTCGTATCGGATTCTTTGCCGCAGTTACAACCAGTAGCCCCAAAGAAAGCTCCTGCCTTAACTTCTCTGCCTGAAACGGCTCGTTTTAAGGTCACTTCGCTCGTTTCTTCGTTCTCAGCTTCTTTGACAGCCTTACTGCGCATTACCGATGGCTCACCTGACGTCCGATTGGCTCCGACGGCGGAAATATACCGTTGGTGCCGACAGGTAGCCAAATCAGCCCCTTCTTTGCGCTACCAAGACGAACAAGGTGACCCACACTTGCGGGAAACACTGGCGCAGTACCTTCGGCAAACCCGGGGGGTAGTCAGCCAGTCCGAACAGTTGCTGATTACCCGAGGTAGTCAGATGGGCATTTTTCTGGCTTTTCAGGCTTTATTACAATCTGGCGATAATATCATCGTGGGCGAAGTGAGTTATCCCGAAGCCAATCGGGTGATTGAGCTTTGCGGAGGTAATCGTCAGGAAGTACCGGTAGATGAGCAAGGATTATCTACCGATGCTATTGAAGCAATCTGTCAGCGTCAGCCGGTGCGGGCACTTTACATCACTTCCCATCATCATTACCCTACTACGGTTACGCTGAGTATTAATCGCCGAATGAAGCTACTGGCACTAGCGCAAAAGTACGGCTTCGCCATTGTAGAAGACGATTATGACTACGACTTTCACTACGCTAGCAGTCCGCTGTTGCCTCTGGCCAGTCTGGATACGCAGGGTAGCGTGATTTATCTGGGGTCATTTACTAAGTGTATTGCGCCGTCTATCCGCGTCGGTTATCTGGCTGCACCCACTAATTTCATCCAAACGATTACGCCTTACCGTCGGCTAATTGACCGCCAGGGCGATCCGGTCATGGAGCGGGCATTAGCCAAGTGGATCGAAGCCGGAGATTTGCAGCGTCACGTAAAGAAATCACTACGAATCTACCGAGAACGTCGGAATTTTTTGAGTCAATATCTTCGTGAACATCTGAATCCTGCTTTATCATTCCGAGAGCCGGAGGGTGGCATGGCAATCTGGGTGCGCGGCAACCCAACTATAGATACACTGGCATTGGCTCAGTACACTGCCAGTCGAGGAGTCTCACTGGAAGGAGTAGAACATTGGCAGCATTATCAAGGAATACGTTTAGGATTTGCCTCGCTAACTTCGGATGAACTAGAGCAGGGAATGAATGTGGTTACCGAAGGTGTAAACGCTTTGCTGAAGAAAAACTAGAGGAAACTATTGATTATTATTGAGCTAATTTCTAATTATGTAGGTACCTACATAATCATTTATAGCTATGAAACCTCCATGCCAGAACAACTGACACAGAGGGGGATGATTAAGCTGAAAACAAAATTTAAACAGATGAAAAATTATGACGTTTTTTCCGAACTTGGATTGCTTAGTTTGGGCAGTCGGTTAAAGCGGTTGAGTGATCAAATGATGTATCAAGTAAGTGATATCTATCGCCATCGCCATATTGATTTTGAACCCAGTTGGCTGCCAATATTTTCGCTATTGCAAGATGGTAAAGCTCGACCAGTCACTGATATTAGCCAAACTTTAGGACTTGCTCATCCTTCGGTGATACAAATCACGAACGCTATGATTAAAAAAGGAGTAGTTTTTTCCCAAAAAGATCCGGCAGATTCTCGTCGGCGGTTGATACAACTGACTGAAAGTGGAAAAGGTATGCGAACTAATTTAGCCGAAGTCTGGGATGATATTCGGCAGTCTGTAAATCAAATAATGGAGGAAGCTAACTGTAATTTGCTTCAGGATATTGAAGCAGTAGAGGAAGTACTAACTCATCAGAACCTGTTTCATCGAACCGAGAAGCAGCGTTTATCGTCATTACCTAAAGTGGAAGTCGTTTCTTACGAAGACGAGATTCATTGGCAAGTGTTTAGAGATTTGAACGTAGCCTGGGTGCAGCGATGGTTTACCATGGAAACAGCCGATTATGAGGTGCTGGATTATCCTCAGGAGAATATTATTGACCCCGGTGGGGCAATTCTAATGGCAAAACTAAATGGGGAAGTGGTAGGCACTTGTGCCCTTATTAAAGTAAATGATCGCTTATTTGAGTTGTCAAAAATGGCAGTTGCCGAGGAAGCTCGGGGAAGTGGCATAGGCTGGCAGTTGGGAAAAGCCACTTTAGAAAAGGCGAGAGATCTAGGCGCAAATGAAGTAAAATTATACTCTAACGATATTCTGAAACCTGCTCTCCGCCTATACCAAAAACTAGGATTTCAGCAGGTGCCACTTGATGCTGAAGCGGAAAAGTACCAGCGATCTAACGTAAAAATGGAAATGAACCTAACCGTAAAATAAGCCGTCTAGATGTCGCAACTTTCGGGTGTTTTCCCTCACTTTTCATTTCTACATTTGTTCTATCACTAACAAAACAGAAATGAATACTCAAGATCGTATCAACTTTGACCGCATTGCCGAGGCCATTACGTATATCCGAGATAATTACCAGTCGCAACCTAGTTTAGATGAGGTGGCCGAACAAATTCATGTCAGCCAGTTTCATTTCCAGCGTATGTTCTCGGAGTGGGCGGGAACTAGCCCTAAGAAATTTTTACAGTACATCAGTCTGAAGCACGCAAAAAAACTGTTGAAAGACAATCAGGCTACACTATTCGAAACGGCTCACAAAACCGGACTTTCGGGTACCAGCCGATTGCACGACTTGTTTATCAATATTGAAGGAATGACCCCAGCGGAGTACAAAAACGGGGGTAAAAACCTGGCGATCAACTATAGCTTTGCCGAAAGCCCGTTCGGTAACGTAATCGTAGCATCTACTCCCAAAGGTATTTGTCATTTAGCCTTTTCGATTGACGATGATGCAGCTCTCGCCACATTACAAGATCAGTTCCCTAATGCGAGTTTTCAGCAGAAGCTAGACTTAATACAGCAGGAAGCCCTGTTCATCTTCACCCACAACTGGCCGCAGTTACTTAAAATAAAGCTTCACCTGAAAGGAACTCAATTTCAACTCAAAGTATGGGAAGCACTACTAAAAATTCCAATGGGTCAGTTTTCCACCTACGGCAGCATTGCCCAGCAGATTGATCACGCCCGAGCATCCCGAGCGGTAGGTTCGGCAGTAGGCAGCAATCCCGTCGCTTTTCTAATTCCTTGTCACCGGGTCATTCAGTCTACTGGTCACATTGGGCAGTACCACTGGGGAAGCACTCGAAAAACTGCGATCATTGGCTGGGAAGGTGCGAAAAATGAAGAATTACAACATGAATCTATTTGAGAACGATATCGATGAGACCGCTAATTTGCTGCCCTACGGCGGCACCGTTCATTACTACAGTAAGTTACTATCGGCTTCTGAAGCTGATCGCTATTTTAATTGTTTGTTAGATACCATCGCCTGGAAGCACGATGAAGCTGTGATGTTTGGTAAACACATTATCACTAAACGGAAAGTAGCTTGGTACGGTAACGAAGCTTACAGCTATACCTATTCTAAGAAGACCAAACAAGCTTTACCTTGGACGGATGAATTACTAGCCTTAAAAGTTTTGATAGAACAAAATACCGAAACTAAATTCAACTCATGCTTGCTGAACCTCTACCACAGCGGCGATGAGGGAATGGGTTGGCATAGCGATGATGAGAAAACCCTGGCAGAAAACAGTGCGATTGCTTCACTAAGCCTGGGCGCCGAACGCAAATTCTCTTTCCGCCACAAAGAATCTAAAGAAACGGTGGCTTTGATGTTGGCGCATGGTAGTTTACTAATAATGAAAGACGCTACGCAGACCCATTGGCACCATCAGTTGCCTAAAACTAAAAAAATAAATCAGCCTCGGATTAATCTAACGTTTAGGAATATGGTGACTTGACATTCTGCGATATTTTCGCCCTGTCTTCTCAAATTATTGCGCCGTACATCTAACATAACGGGTGTACGACATTTTTGCGACAGTCAGTTAGGATGGTAGATAAGGTCCTTGACAAGTTTCCACCGATCGCTTTTGCTCAGGCATCTCAGCGTTGTCATTTGTTGGGCTCCTCGCATGGTTCACCGTTGCTCGGAAAGCTTCATGCGGTGTTGTATCACATGGCGATGGGCAGCTTCCATTGGCCCGGAACCGATCAATAAGTTCTGATCCCGATACGTTTTATAGCGCATTCTTTGTAGGTTGTTCTCATAATAGGTGAGCAAGCTACGCTGTGGGTGTCGGGCTTTTCCTTGACAAGGGGTCAAACTAACGTTTGCCACTACTACCTTGGCTTAGTCAGCGAAGAAAAAGTCTTGTTGTTCTTCTATCCATTCTGAACGCTCAGTAGGGTCTTTGATTGCTTCTATGGCGAACTTACAAACCTAAAGGTGGCGTCCGCTTGTCCCATATATAAGCATTGCTCTTGCCAATAGGCTGTCATACGGAAGTCTTCCGGGGTTTGGCACAACACATGACAGTGAGGCACACTGATCTTGCCATACCTACTCTGTAGACTTTTTTTTTCTGATACTTTTTTCTGCCCCAACTGAGTGCTGAAATAGTTCCCGACCCATCTGTTGCATAAACTCATCGAGGGAACGCTCATATTCGTAGCCACTCGTTTGTCCTTCCTGAGAAGCAACCCAAGCATCATAACGCTCAGAAAACATCGCCATCACGTGACCTTTTTTACTTTGACTTTCCATCGCTTTTTCTC
>CAKZPJ010000508.1 GCA_937138955.1 uncultured Flammeovirgaceae bacterium
CAATTACCACTCAGTTTCACCGACCTTTTGCAGAAGAAGCGTTTGGCACTTTGCAGCTTAGAAGATGCTATCCGCCAGCATATTCACCTGATTATCAAAACGCACTACCATGAGTGCCGCTTTGATTCCAACTACGGTTGCTACGTATGGGATAAGGATTTTGACAACATCCAGAGCGTATCTAAGTGGAAAGATGAGCTAGAAGATTTAGTATTGCAATCACTGAATGCTTACGAAAAACGATTAGCTAAAATTCAGGTTGTTATCAAAGTGGATGAACCCGAAACTCTTGACCAGAAAACCCAACAAATTATTCGCCACCGCAAGCGAATTATTATTCAAGCCAAAGGAACAGTGAAAAAGACGAACCAACCACTCACTCACACTGAATATATGTTTTTTAGTCCACTATCTTTGGCCTGACTTTTTGATATTAATTATTTATGCAACTCAATCGGGAAAATCAGTTTCAACGAGATAAGGTAAAGCAACGGTTGCTAAAAACTGCCGCCGAGCTTTGGGATTACAATGAAACTGAACTGGAAGATTTAGACCCATTAGTGGATCTTTTATTTGGTGCCTGCGCCGTGCAATTCGAAAAAACGGCTCGTGAACTACACCAATCTAGAACCCGGGTACTGAAGCAGTTAGCCAGTTTATTGTTACCCGAAGCGCTCACCGTACCCACGCCCGCTCACGCTGTATTGCATGCGCGCCCAGTAGAGTCGCAGCAAATCATCACCACCGAAGAGCAATTTATTACCTCGCAGGAAGTGGTAAACCCCGATAACCTGGCCAAACCCGATAAGAAAGATGTTTTTTTCTCTCCGGCACTGAACACTACGCTAGTTAATGGTGATGTATGCTACTTGGCCTTCGGACAAAAACTAGTGCAGACGGCTGGTATCTTGCCCCGAGAAATTTTACTTAGTGCTACCGACAAAGCATCAGCCTTACCTGCCCAGTCGCTATGGGTAGGTATAGAGTTGCCCTCTGAACTTAGCCACATTGATAATCTCACTTTCTATTTTGATTGGAGGAATCAACCCGATGCGGCTTATTACCAAAGTTTGCTGCCTTCTACCCAATGGTTTTTGAATGGACAGCCCATTCGTACTCGCTCAGGCTATGCTCCGGTGAAAGTCCGTCATCTTGCTGAAACTAACGAGTGGCAAGACCAACTACCTAACGTTAGCGAAGTGTTAGAACAGCAAACACTACAATCTTACCAGAAATCGTTCATTATCGCTAATGAACTAAGTGGGTTCGCGGGTGGTTCGCCTTACCCTGCTGTTTTTTCATCGGTTTTTGATACGGAAGAATTGACGGCATTGCCCAAAACAATTACCTGGATAGAGGTTCGCTTCCCGCAGCTAATGCCAGCTGAGGTATTATCTAACACAATCTGCGCTATTAATTGCCTACCGGTTATCAATCGTCGATTAACCCGTAGTAACCGTCCTTACCGGGTTAGCAAATTACTTAATATCATCCCTTTGGCCACTACCGACTACTTCCTAACCATGCATAAGGTAGTTACTGACCAGGGAGCAACCTACCGGAATGTTCCTTTTCAGCGGTTTAAATCCTTAGAGCCTAATACTTACGCTATTCGGGAAGAGGGAGTCAGCCGTTTCGATCAGCGTAATGCTACTGAGTTCTCCAACCACCTGCTCGACCTAATTCGGGATGAGAACGCTGCTTTCGAGGCAATGGGCGGTAGCCGGGTTATTCAGGATGTGAAGGCGATTAAACAGATTATTGCCCGGCTAGATCGGCAGATAAAGGCGAATGCCAAAAACTCAGATATTCACCACTACCTAGCTCTAAATGCAGAAAATGACAGTAATATTTGGGTAGAATTCTGGACTACCTTGGGAGCTACGGCTAACCGCATTGCCTCAGGAAAAAAAGTTCAACCCTATAAGAGTAGTAGTTTTCAGAACGAAGATTTACTCTTAGTAACTTCTACCCATGGCGGACGGGATAAGCCTAGTGATACCGAGAAAATACATTCGTTCCGCAGTGCCTTACTTTCACGAGACCGTTTGGTAACTGAGGAAGATATGAAAGCTGCTTGCTACGCTAGGTTGGGTGATTTAATTGACACAGTTGCTTTTAGCAAAGGCGTTAGAGTTTTACCTCGTGCCAATCAAGCGCTAGAACGCACCCTGGATATTACTATTCGGCTTACTGCCAAGGCTAAGATGTCGGAAGCTGAATTGGAAAGCACTAAGCGTGATTTACGGCAGTTTATTTATCAGAGAGCCTCTACTGTTCTACCCATTCAGGTGATTCTAAAAAACGGATAATACGATGGACATGAGCAGTGGAGAAGAACATCAGGATTTACAGCAACTATTAGAAACCAGCCTTAAAGGAGGTGATATTGACCTAAAGGTTGAAGCAGTAATTGCTAATGCGATTCGCCACAAGTTAGTCAAGATAGAATATGTTTTTGTTCGACCGTTGAGCACGTTCCAGCGATCGTATTCTCACGACTTTTCTTCAGTAGAAAAACGAGAACGTAAGCAGGGAAACCCGTACTATTTTGTTGATATTAATCGTGAAGGTTTATACGATACTCTTCCGGAAGGACTATTTCATCAAACACTAAAAAAAGACGCCCAGATTGATACCGAAACCGCGATAAAAGAGTTGGAGCTGCATCGTCAGGAGGAAAAAGCCGCCCGGAAGTTTTTCTTACCCTTAGAGCAAGAATTCTATCGCTTACAGCTACTGGCCGAATGGCAAGAAAGCCAACTTATGCTCTCTTCGCTTAACCGCCAGCAGTACGACGCCCTGATTAACCTGTGGGATTTACCTAAAGAACTGAGTAATTATCAGACCTTAATGATGCTGCACATTATTCCGTTGCTGCATCACATTGTTGGGGATTATGAGACCACATCGAACCTATTAAGCTTGATAATGGAAACCCCCATTCGAGTGGAAATCAGCCAAGTGATTACGCAAGAAACCAATGAAGTAGAACTACCGTGTTTAGGAGAGTTTGAGTTAGGCCGCGATAGCATTCTTGGAAATTACATTGAAGATTATCATCCTCATTACCTGCTTATTGTAGGTCCTATTGAAAAGAAGTATATTACAAACTATCTTTCCGGTGGAAAAAAGCGAAAAACCTTTTTACGCCTATGTGCTTACTTTCTCCCCTGCCAGTCAGATATTTCGGTGAAGATTGAAATTACTCAACCAGAAGAAGAGGGTTTTTTACTTCACGGGGAGGAAGCAGGCGAAGGATACTTGGGTTACACTACGCAATTATAATTATGGTTACTATTATCGTACTTGCTGTACTTGCCACCATCTCTGGCGTACTGTTTTTCTTAAGCAGCCGGGCGCGCCCTGAGCTACAGCTAGGGAAAGTACTGATTTATGCCGTTGCCCTTATTAGTACTTTTGTGCTATACGCAATTTTAGCTATTGCTAGTGGAATTTCCCCATCGCTGCTTTTCTGGCTAGTATTTGGGTTAATCCTAATAGCCGGAATAATACATACTTGGCTGCTGCACCGAAAATTTGCTTGGGTGCAGAAAGAACTATTCTTGGCGGAGTTACTACTTACGCTATTTATTTACGCAGTAGGGACTTTACTATTATGCTTGTTATATACTACGTTGGCGGCGTATTCCTCTGCCTCTTTTTTAGCCGGAGCAGCTACCGCATTTCTTTTACCATTCTTCATTCACAAAAGTTTTCTACTATGGCTGGCTGTTCCACCTCCTTATTACTATAAGTGGTTCTTTCCTACCGAGAAGGAAGTGCCTGCCCTTAGCTTTCAAAATACTATTTCTCTACAGTTTACTTTTGTAAAGGAAATCAACCATACCGATTCGCCTACATTCGCCGTGGTTGCTTCTAACGATACTTCGTTAGGTGATTTGTTTCATTCGTTTCTGGACGAGTACAATCAGCATAATGCCGATAGTCCCATTCAATCCTATCGTCCGCCCTTTTCCTGGATATTCTACGGCGAAACTCGTCAGTGGTGGAAGCCTCGCAAAGTGGTTAACCCTGACGTATCAATTGCTGAAAACGATTTGAAAACTAACGATTTAGTAAATGCGGTGCGAATTCGTAAATAAGGGTGCAGGGTGCAGAGTGCAGAGTGCAGAGTGCAGGGTGCAGGGGGCAGGGTGCAGGGTGCAGGGTGCAGGGTGCAAATTAGCTAAAACCTGAAAGA
>CAKZPJ010000509.1 GCA_937138955.1 uncultured Flammeovirgaceae bacterium
AAGTCATAGTTTGAGGGGACGAAGGGGCGATTACTGAGGATGAAGTGGTTAGCGATCTTCTACCAAAAATCCGCTAATACGCTCTAGGAGTGTAGCACGATACGAGTCACTCACTGGGATGGTTTGTTCATTCATTAACCATAGCTGACTTCCTTCCAAACGGCGAACACCCGCTAGATTAACTACGTAGGACTTATGCACTCGTAAAAAGCCCTGACTACTGAATTTCTTCTCTAACTCTCCCAACCCATGCTTGACTAGCAGCTCGGTTTTGGTTGTCACCAGGCGAACGTAGTTTCGCTCACTTCTGATAAAGATTAACTCAGCAAGATTTATTCGTTCGTAGCGCTCCTTGCGATTGTAGGCGGTCTTAACGAACATAATTGTATGGTTATTGGGCGAGGTGAGAACGTGGAACGAGCTACTAGTATCATGCGACTGCAGTAGTCGTTGTACTTTTTGAACGACCCTAAAAAAATGAGGATACGTGAAGATTTTTTCTAAGAACCCTACCACTCGTCCGTGCTCATTAATGCCTTTAATCGCCTCTTTGGTATGTCCCGAAGTAAAAACCACCAGTGGTAGCCACGGTGAGCGGAGGGCTTGTAGAAAGTCTAGTCCCGAAATATCAGGCATATCAATATCCAAGAAGATGAGGTCAAGGTTGGGCTGCTCTGGTATGGTATTTAGAGCAGGTAAGCCTTGTTCAAAGGAAGCTACTAATTCCAGGTCAGGGGTTTGTTGAATATAGTTGCTCAGCAGCTCACGGTCACCCGGACTGTCATCAACAATCATACAATTCATATAGACAAAGGACTGATGGTTAAGAAAAGGTATGGATGTAAACTAAGCCCGCAGTAGGCTCTGGAAAAACCGCTGTACTGAGGGGCGGAACGTAATCCCAATGGGTACCTCCGTACCACAATCCAGTTGAACTTGGCTGCCGTCGGTACGAATATCCAGTTCTTGGATGTGTAATCCGTTAATCAAATAGCTTTTATGTACGCGCAAAAACCCATCTTCCGATAAGGATTTTTCTAGGTCCGCTAACCGGTACGAAATATGCTTTCGGCTTTCGTTAGCTAGGTGCACGTAACAGTAGTGCCCATCCGACTGAATATAGCGGATAGTATCTTTTCGGATCTTCACCAGTTTTTTACCTTGATGAATAAACAAGTGATCCGAAAATGGGGAGCTATCCTCTGTTGATGGCGGACTTGGTTCGTTGGCCTGAGCAGGTGTTAGCCGCTGCCGGGTACGCTCTAATGCTTGTATAAAGCGGGAGTAGGAAATAGGCTTATGCAAGTAGTCTACCACATTTAGCTCGAAGCCCCTAAGAGCGTACTGCTCATGAGCCGAGATAATAATGAATTCGGGCTGGGAAATAGGCTGATCTTGCACCAGTTGAATGAAATCCAGCCCCGATATATCATCCATTTCAATATCCAGGAAAACAACATCCACCGGATGATTTTGGAGATACGCTCCCCCCGCCAAGGCTTCGGTGAAGCATTCTTCTAAAGTAATCGTACTGGTTTTATCAGCGTACTGCCGGATCGTCCGGAGCACGCCCGGATTATCGTCCACGGCAATGGCCCGTAGGTTTTGTTCTATCATCAGTCTTGGTAGTTTTGTTATAAATGATGGAAACAGGTACCATGGCCCCGTCGTGAGAATTGCGGTAGCGAAGGATACGGTATACTGTCATCTTCCGAAAGGGATTGTAGCA
>CAKZPJ010000510.1 GCA_937138955.1 uncultured Flammeovirgaceae bacterium
TGCTGCGCTTCTTCCAACAGTCGGCGAGTTCGTTCATTTACTTTAATGTTGAAAACAGTGCGGGCGGTAATAAGACTGATTTCTTCCACAAACTTAACGTCCCGACTGCTGAATTTTTCAAATGCAGCAAACTCTAATACACCGTATACCTGCTCGTTGGTTATAAGAGGTACAATTAATAAAGATTCAGGACGCTGATCACCTAGTAAGCCCGAAGTGATAGTTACATAATCATACGGAATTTCAGTTCTAAGTAGTGTATCCTGCTCAATAGCTGCCTGCCCAACAAGCCCTTCGGCAAACTTAAAAGAGTTTTGGATATATTTCTTTTTATTGTATGCATAGCTAGCTTTCATCTCGATCACAGCGTCGCCGTCGCCCTCAACCTCATCTCCATCATTTACCACATAAAAAGCCCCTTGAATTGCGCCTATCTTTTGGCACACATACGCTACTACTGCATCACCTAGCGCATCAATTTGATCGTGAGCACGAAGAATTTCGCCAATTTCTGCCACGCCAGTCACAATCCAGTTTCGTTCATCATCTCTCTTTTCAGAGTTCTGAATATTGTCTCTCATGTTGATGAGCGCATTTCCTAGAGCATCTTTCTCACTTATTGGCTGGAAGGATGCATTAAGTTTACCTGCACCAATTTGGTGAGCAAAAGAAGCCGTACGCTGTAAAGTATCTACCACCTTGGCCGTAGTTTCTGCCATTTGACCAATCTCGTCGTCACTCTTCTTCTCTACCTGCTCAGGTAATATACCTTCACTTAGCATTTGTAGAGTTCCTTTTAAGGATAACAGTGCTGATGTTAATAATCTAGAGAGAAGTATAGAAATTATCAGTGCAACAACTAGAAGAACCGCTCCTACTATCATTGACTTATAGAGCAATGAGCGTAGTTCAGTCTGTAGTACTCTTTGATCAATTTTAGAGATAATACCCCACCTTTGCATTGGTAGATAGTCCCAGGCAGCCAATGTAGGCTCACCTCTATAATCAATATCGTGAATATACCCTCTACTTCCATCTACAGCTCGTTGAGCCGCTTGTTGATCTTTGCTACCTGCTACTGCCTGAAGTGCTAAAGGATCACTACCTGTAAGCCGAGAACCGTTGATGTAGCTTATGTTTTCCCCATGAACTCTCACTAAAAACGACTCCCCATAATTACCCAAACTGGTAGAATCGTCAATAACATCAAGTAATTTAGATATGTTTATTTTAGCAATCGCTAATTGATCTTCATTACTAGTTCGTTGCCCTAAAAGTGTAAAATGCTGATCATTTTCCTTAAAAATCCGACTAGTATAAGTACCTTCTTTTGACTTTTCTATAGTCTGCCCATCCGGATCATAAAAGGCTGCTCCGAGTTGCTGATTCATTTTAGAATTATCACTAGTAAACAGAATGTCACCTTGAAGTGACACTAGCGCAATAGTAGCAATGCTTGGTTCACGAGAAAGTATTTCTTTGACCTGTTCAGGCTCAATTAAGAGAGTTGGTTCAGCTGCTTCTTCAAGAATACTGAGACCCATGATATCTGAACTTGGCAGCTCCGAAGTTGAGTCTTCATCTGGTTCTAAATTTTCTTCTTGCTTGGTATCTAACAAAGATAATTCGGCCGTAATACGCTGAAAGTAACCTTCTACTTTACTCTTTTTATAATCGTTTACTGACTGTATTTTTTCAGCGTACTGACCTTCCAATACTTGTTTAGTTACCTGATAGGTAATTGTACTGATAGCTAACACTGATAACAAGGTAAGCATCAGCACCAATACTGTAATTTTACTTCCTATACTAATTTTTTTCAGCATGTCCTTTTACCAAATTATTGTTCACACGGAAAATGATACTTGGCTTAATTTTGTCTCTGTCTGTTTGCAAATTGCAACAACCAAATAACTATTTTACAGTTTAGCTGCTTGCAAACTTACATTGTCATTATTTGATAGCTTTAGTGCTAATTTTCCAAAGTAGCTTTCTAATGCTATTATCTGATTTTGTTCAAAAGGCTTGAAGGAAGAGAGCTCTAGCATACCAATCACCACTGCTTCTTCTTTGATAGGCACCACTAGTAAATGTTTTGGGGTTGCCTTTCCCAACCCAGAGAAAATCTGGATGTACCCTTCAGGTACCGTATCTATGTTAAGCACTTTTCCTTCTTTAGCAGATTGCCCCACTAGCCCTTCGCCCCAACGAAAAGTCACTTTATCACCCTCTGGTAAATGATAAGCGTAACTAGCAAGTAGCTCTATTGTCTGGTTTTCCTCTTCTGTTAGCACTTGATATACTGCACCCTGGCTTGCTTCTAGAACTCCGCAAACCTGTGATAATGCTTGATTGAAGACAGCTTCAGTATTCTCTTCAGAAGAAAGAATCTCTTCTGGTTCTCCCATATAAAAATCATCTGAGTGGCCTTCCTTAATGGCGCCCTCTGAATCAGAATCGCTCGCATGTTGATCCGATACTTGGAATTCTGCAATTTGATTCACTTGCTGGCTTTGAGAGTTCACCATAATAACAATAGCAACAAGTCCCAATAAAATAGTCATACCAACTGAAGTGTATAGCTGGTAGAATAAAGGGTTCAATTGTTCCACAACAGTTAGATCCAATACCGAAGAGTATTGGGTCATTGAGGCTGGTAGTAAAAATAGCAAATAAGTAGTTACCCCAGCCGCTATGCTAAAAGCTGCTATAGCAGCCCACTTGGCCTTGTTAGTAAATGCTGACATAGTATTATCGATATTGTTGATCTAACTCTAATAAAAATTCAATGATTTGATCTATTCCCAAGACATAATCAATAGTAGTGAGACTCATCGCAGCGGTAGGCATCGTATCAATCATACATTCTTGCGGATCTTGTACAATAGTTAACCCACCCCGATCTTTAATTTTCTTCATTCCCATTGCTCCGTCCTTATTAGCTCCTGAAAGTAAAATACCTATTACCTTTTTCCGATAGGTATAGGAGGCTGTATCTAGAGTTACATCAATAGCTGGTCTCGAGTTATTGATTGCTCCTTCAGTAGATAATGAAAAGGTATTACCTAGCTCAACGGCCATATGATAGTTAGATGGAGCCAGATATACTGCGCCCTTTTTTATAATCTCTTTATCATGAGGTTCAGTAACTGGCTTAGCACTCTTAATTGACAGAGCCTCCTCGAAGCCATGGCGTACATGCTTTAAGCGGTGCAGACACATAATGATTGGAAGAGAAAAATCTTTTGGAACGGATGACAGTATACGGGTTACCCCCTGGAAACTTCCGGCTGATCCTCCGATTAGTACGGCCTTGAAACTATTGCTGACTCTATATTTACCCATAGCTAACTGGATTGCCTTCCTGCTAGTCTTTGATCTTTTTGTACACTTTTTCCTCGTTGTTCACGATAATGAACTTATTGGCTATTTCACACCAAATGAGCGACTCTTTAGAGCCAACGGCTAAGTAACTGTACTTAAACAAGCTCTCATGGAGTTTTTTCAAAACACGGTTCTGCAAATTCTGGTTGAAGTAGATCATCACATTTCGGCAAAGAATCAAATCAAATTTATTAAACACATCGCCTTTCACTAAGTCAAAGTTTCGGTATGAAACCCCGGCAAACAATGTAGGGTCAATAATCGCCATTCCGTCTTTCTCTTCGTAATAGTGACTCAATGTTTTTTGACCCTGAAAACGGATATAATTTTTCTCATTCAGTACCATGTTCTTTATAGGCACCCTACTTTTCTTCGCTTTTTCCAGAATAGGTTTGTCAATATCTGTAGCTATGATATTCGCCTTGTGCAGTATGTCCATTTCCTTTAGCATAATACACATACTCATTACCTCTTCGCCTGAAGAGCAGCCAGCATGCCAGATATTGACCGTTTCGTGATTTAAAAATAGGTTGGGAATGATATTATCGCGGGCTTCTCTCCAGAATGAGGGATCCCGAAACATTTCGGTCACATTAACTGTGACTTCCGCTAAAAACGTATTGATGAAAGAAGGGTCATTTTCTAGCCTTGTAATAACCTCCTTAGTAGAGTTGAACTGAAAAATTTCAATAATTCGCTGTATTCGCCTCCGAAAAGAAGATTTAGCATAGTCAGAAAAATCGTAGCCGTAGCGATTCTTTACCACTTCAGTGATCTTTCGCAAATCGGCTATTTCTACCTCTACGGCCTTCTTACTTATTGAAGACTGCTGTGGATTAAATATTACTTTTTGGCTTTGAATCATCGCTCTTCCCCTATTTTTGAATCCCTTAAATAATTGCTTCTCGCAGTAATCATTTCAAAAATAATTCAAAAAAAGCGTATAAAAGGAATATGGGAGATACCCCCTTCTATCAGTTAGTGTAATAAATTAAAACCCTGATTCGGAAAATAAGAAAAAGGATATTTTGTAGATATGATTTTCTACAAAGTAAGGGAAGTACTAAAAAATAGAAGTCTTTACAGTTTGGTTCGTTAACAAAAAAACTGATATTTTAGGGCACTTTTCTAGATCAGGATACATTTTATCTATCCGGAATAGCCTCCCACAACTACTTCAAACCAGTTTTCTTCCTGAAAATAACGTTGAGCCAATTGTTGAAGCGATTGCGTATTTATCGCATTCAGCGTGCGCAGATAATCCTGGAAGTAGGCGTATGTGAGATTATATAAATAGATACTTTTAAACTTTTCGGCCAAGGCGAAGGGGGTATCGACCGAAGTGAGCAATCTTCCTGCCATGTAGTTTTTTACGGTATTTAGTTCAATAGTATTAATAGGCTGATCTCGCAGAATGGTAATTTCACGATAAATCTCGGTAAGAGCCGATTGGGTGAGCTCTTTCTTCACATCAGTGCCAATTACTAAATACCCAGCTTCTTGTAGGCTGACCGTGCTAGAATATATGCCGTACGTTAGCCCCTTCTCTTCGCGAATATTTTTCATTAAGCGAGAGCCAAAGTATCCACCCAGTACTGTATTGAGCACCCGCATGGGAATAGCATCAGAATGATCTCGGGTAAAAAGCGGCATTCCCACTCTGATAGAAGATTGCAAGCTATCAGGTCGCTCTTCTAAATGCTTTTTTTCTTGAGAAAGGTTAGCCCAGATAGCACCTTGCTTTGTAGGACTTCGCTGCTCAATGGTAAGCGTACCAATGTGTTTTTCCAGTAATGTTAATACTTCATCATCTACTTGCCCCGATACGATTACCTCCCAATTCGCAGAAATATGGTTTTGGTAAAAATCTACTAAGGAGGCTTGCCCTACGTTGGCTATATTATCTTCTGTTAGTGTTTTTCCGTAGGGTTGATTCTCACCGAATAACACCGCCCGCATCTTTTTTGAAGCTACTGTACTCGTTTTCTCGTTACTTACCCTAATCTTCTGAATCTGAATAGCCTTCAGCTTTTCTAGTTCATCTTCAGGGAACGTAGCCTCGGTAAGCAACTCTGCTAGTAATGAAAGTAGCGGATCAACGTACTTTTTCAACGTATAAATTTCAATAGAAGCATAGTCTAGCCCCGGATTTAGCTGCAGAAAGGCTCCGTAAGAATCTACAAAATTAGAGATAGCGTAAGCAGTACGACGTTGGGTTCCTTCGGCTAGCATTTTAATCCCAAAAAAACTACTACCGAAGTCCGACTCATGTTTAGTACCGGCCTGCGGTAGCAGTAGCTCAATTCCAACTACAGGTTCCTTTCCGGCATTAATGTAGTATACCGGTACGCCATTCGATAGATAATGTGTTTCGGCTTGGCTAAGCTGAACGTGACGAATAGGTTGCGATGGTGGTGGTACAGAACGATCGAGGATCATAGTTTAATGGACAGTTGACTCCGGCTCAAGACCAGATTTGATAATGAATAGTTGAAAAGATAGTACATACTTATCTTCCGTTGTGAGCCAGCAGCCCCGCCTTCGTAGCCAGGTAGCTATACTCTTGGTAGCAACGATTAATATTAACTTCATGCGGAAGTAACTCTTCTGAATAATCGCGGTAACATTTAATCCATCCGTTTTCTAGAAGTGCTTTCAAGACTGGAAATACCTCTTCCTCTTCCAGGTCAACCGCCTCGATTAATTCTTCAAAAGGAGTAACAAAATACAATTCGTCAAGCACATCAAATTCCTGATCAGTCATGCTGATGATGTTTACGGTCTTTCCAAGTATAGCCCCCGCTACTGGCTACTAGTCCGATAAGCACAAAATACGCCGAATAAAGTAATTGCAGTGGCAAAAGGTTTATCAAGCCTTCTTTTTTCTTTAAAAATCGTAGTATCGATTTCAAAAAGGCCCACTCTACCCCTATTTTCAGAAATAATAACCCCGCCAGCCAGTAATCCAGTTTAGTCCAAACCGTAAAATAAATTAGGCTCAGGAGAAAACATAGGTGAAATACAAAAACTAATAAGGACAAAAGCACCACTTGGAATTCTCGATGCATTTTCCATTTTCCGGCCCAGCGCTTTCGCTGTTGTACAAATGAGGTTATCGTTCTTTTAGCGTAGGTCTCCACAACCGCCTCTGGGCTCTTTAAAAACAAAACTTCTTTCGGAAACTGACGAAAAATAGCGTGAAGAAGAAACTCATCATCGCCAGAGGGAACGTGCCAGTGCCCCTGGTACCCTCCTACTTTCTGAAAAGCCTTACGAGAGAAAGCCAGGTTTGCCCCATTGCACGTTATTGGTTGTTGGGCTTGAATACTGGCTGCACTCATTCCAATCAGACTAGCGAACTCAATGGTCTGCAATCGTTCAAACCACGATTTTTCCCGATGAAAGGTCACTCCTCCAGCCGCCAAAGCTGGGCGATTTTGCTGAAGAAACTGCAACCAAGTTAGTAGCCAGTAAGGCCCTACGCGGCAGTCGCCATCGGTCGTTATGATATATTCACTTTGCGAAGATTGAATACCCCGCCAAATGGCTTGTTTTTTAGGCGAACGATTTCTCACTCCAATATCTGATGAGATTAATACAATGGCTAACTCAGTTTGTCTCACAAAATTCTCCACCGAGGTAGCAGTTTCGTCTTCGGAGGCATCATCCACCACGATCACCTCCCAGTAATTTTTAGGAAATACCTCCTGGGCATTGAGTCGCTGTTGTTCTAAATCTTGAAGCAACGATACAATATGCTGGACTTCATTGCGTACTGGAATTATTACCGACACCCGGGGAGTCTGCTCAGAAAGCTTGATGGGCTGAAGTTGAAATACAGGAATTTGTAACCAATAATAGTGAAAACGGACTATTAGCAGGCAGTAAACCAGCACGAAAACAGCAAAAATAACCTCCATAGATAGTAAGTGCAAAGGTAGAAAGTTTAGGGAAGTATTACCTTTGTTTTTGAAACCTTGGTAGAATCTCTATATTTAACCGCAGGATGACCAACACCAAACCAGCGATCGCTCGGCGATCCGATAGCGAAAGAATCATACTGGGCATTGACCCCGGCACTAACGAAATGGGCTACGGAATTATCTGCGTTCGTAGCTGTCCGCCCCGTGCTACTACCATTACATTAATGCAATATGGCATTATCCACTTGCGAAAATACCCTCATTATCAGGCTAAACTACAAAAGATATTTGACCGTATAGCCAGCCTGATTGATGATTACCACCCTGATGAAATGGCTCTTGAAGCCCCGTTTTATAGTAAAAACGTTCAATCTATGCTCAAATTAGGTCGCGCCCAAGGAGTAGCAATGGCGGCTGCACTCAGTCGGCAAATCCCCGTAACCGAATATGCTCCCCGCAAAGTAAAGCAGTCTGTAACTGGTAATGGTAATGCATCTAAAGAGCAGGTTTGCAAAATGCTAGGAAGCCTATTAGATTCAGGAAATCCCTTATTGCAAGAAAATCAACTAAACGATGCTACCGATGCGTTGGCAGTAGCCCTTTGTCATCACTACCAGAAATCATCGCCCATTCGGCACAACAAAAGTTGGAAAGCCTTTGTGGCTGATCACCCAGAACGGATTAAGTCCTAGCTACCATTCTTATGTCCTGCGAAAAATCACAGCAACACTTACTGATTCTTGATGATACCCTCCACGATATAGATGATAAAATTCGGGAAGAGCTTTCTTCAGTAGTTCGCACTGGCGATTATCTTTGGTTAGCTTTTGATGAAGGATATAGCCTTGAGCGATTAAAACGGAACAAAAACACTTATAGTCAACATCAAACCTTCTCGCTAACTGAATTCATTGATTTGCCCGCCGGAAAGAGTGAGATAGACATTGAAGGATTAGCCTACGATGGGTCTTACCTGTGGATAGCCGGTTCGCACAGTAGTAAGCGCGATAAACCAGACGACCGAGATGAATCCGTAAAGAGGCGGATTAAACGGCTTAGTAAAATTAAATTTGACCATAATCGCTATACAATTGCCCGGGTTCCGGTAGTAAAAAACCCTAAAACTGGAGAATACACCTTACAAAAATCTTGTCCGAACCCGAAGCAACCCAAAAAGAAGCTAACGGCAGCCAAGCTCAAGGCAGGGAAAAAGCGCAGTCAGTTATCAAAGAAACTAGTAAAAGACAAGCACTTCGCCCGTTTTATGGATATTCCCGGGAAAGATAATGGACTGGATATAGAGGGGATTGCCGTAATAGGTGAACGAATTTTTTTAGGTTTACGTGGTCCGGTGCTTCGTGGCTGGGCCATTATTTTAGAAATACAGTTAAAGCAGAAAAGTAAGAAAAAGCTAAAACTCAAAAAGATAGGTAAGCACGGACAACGCTACCGCAAGCACTTTGTGAATCTACACGGGATGGGCATTCGGGAGTTAGCGGTAGCAGAAGATGATCTGCTGATTTTAGCTGGACCAACCATGGATGGCGATGGCACCATTGCCTTGTACCGAATTGTGAAGGGCTTGCCCGATGCTAAAGAATCCATTTTATATAACGATGAAATTGAACGATTGGCTAATGTTACTTTAGGGCATGAGACCGAATACGGAAAAGACAAAGCCGAGGGGCTAACGCTTACCGAAGATAACGAACTGTTGGTCGTGTATGATGCTCCGGCTACCAATCGGCAGCAAAACGAAAGTGATGCTTTTGCTGACATTTTTACCTACCCCGGAGGAAAAAAGATTTCTTAGATAACCTATGGCTACCCAGAAACGAAAAAATTGGTACATATTAGGATTAGCTCTAATAGCGTATTTTGCTATTACTTATTTATTATATTGGGTTGAGCGCGATCAAGAAGGAACTGGATTTACCCATCTGGCCGATGCATTTTGGTTTACTATCGTAACCTTGTCTACTGTTGGCTACGGCGACTACACTCCAGTTTCTCCGGTGGGAAGAATTATTGGGGTAATATTTATATTAGGTAGTGTTGGGGTATTAGGTTATTTTATCAGCCAGCTCACTACACAGGTTTCAATATATTTGGAAAAAAAACGATTAGGGCTCTTGGGAACAAAATTCACAAATCACATTCTCGTTATTGGTTGGGATAAATTTGGTAAAGAAGTAGTGGAAGAAGTCGTTCACTCGGGTAACCAAGTGGCTATTGTGTGCAACGACAAAAGTGAGATCGATCTGATCCACGAAGCCTTTGCCAGTAAAGAAGTTTTTGCCCTATTCACTGACTACAGTAATTTGGAAGCTTTGGAAAAAGCAAATATTCAAGAATCAGCTACGGTATTTATCAACTTTGAAGATGATACCGAAGTGCTAATCTACTTGCTGAATCTGAAAAAAACCTACCCTGATTTGAATTATGTAGTATCACTGAGTAACCCCAGTTTGAAAGAAACTTTTGCCTCTACTGGAGTACGTTACGTAGTTTCCAAAACCGAAATTGCTTCCCGTTTAGTAGCTAGTTACACCTTTGAACCCGACGTAGCCATGATGGCCGAGTCGCTGATGACTTCGGCCCTGGAAGGTGAAGATTACGACCTGCTAGAATACCGCGTGACCGATCAAAACCCCTACACTGGACAAGATTATCTGGATGCTTTTATTTCTCTAAAGAAAGAACACGACTGCGTGTTAGTCGGTATCAACAAAAAGCAATCGGACGGAAGCCGTCTATTGAAGAAAAACCCGTCCGCCGGAGTAACTATTGCGGAAGACGATTACCTCATTCTAATTTGCACCGGAACTACCAAGAATAAAATGCAGAAGCTATTCGGCGTATCCGAAGGTCGCTTACAGGAACGAGGAGCTTCGCAGAAGGTGGAGTGAATAATTGTAGTAGTAACTTTACCGGTAGTAATAGATAAGAATACCGTCCGGGCTGGCTCCTACTGATCGTTACTACTACGCTTAAAGCCGATAGGCAATACCATTCGTACTTTCATCAGCTTGCCTCTTACAGTTCCGGGGTTCCAGGGAGAAGACTGCTTTACTAGCCGAATGGCTTCTTGGTCACAACCAAACCCAATACCTTTGATAGCTTCTATCTCGGATAAGGAACCATCGGTTTCTACAACAAATTGGACAAAGACTTTTCCTTCCACCTCTCGCTGACGAGCCAGATTAGGGTACCGAAGATTACTGCGGACATGATCATAAAAAACAGGCATCCCTCCTTTGGGTAAGGGTTGAACCTCTTGATCTACAAATATACCGTAAGTATCCGGTAACGTCCACAATTTCTTCTGCAGTTCATTTCGTTGCTTAACCAGATTTACTAAAAGCTGATAATCTTGATCTGAAGCAAGCCCATGTAATTTATAAAGTGTAGGATCAGCGAATAGGTCTTCGTTAGATAATCGGGGTGATGAGTTAAATCTTCTTATTGCCGTGGCCGAATCAAACGGTTGTTTAGGATTTTTATGTTCGTCCAGATAACGGTTAGCCATAATCTCGATTCTCCGCTCTACCTCCTGTTGCTGTGCCTGAACATGCTCGTAGGACTTAGCAACATTCTGAGGGGAGAGATCATCTTCCTCGGGCTGACAAGAGAAGATGAGCAGAGCCAACGGTAAGAACCAAGGAGAAGAGCACTGCATAGTTAGCTATTTATCTTAAGTAAGATAACCAAATGAGCACTCTTTACCTAACGATTAAATCTATTCCTTAGCCCCGTAGCCTACTACTACTGTTTCTTCCAGCTTTTGGACAGTCTCATCTTTTTCTGCTGCGCTTATAGATTTATCGGTGTTATCAACTCCATCATCAAGCTTGAAGGTAATGGGCATGACCATTCGAACC
>CAKZPJ010000511.1 GCA_937138955.1 uncultured Flammeovirgaceae bacterium
CCGCCAGAAAGCGTATAGCTACTGGGAAATGGGCAAAATCTATTACGATGAATACGCCAAGTACGAACTAGCCAAGGCTTACTACGATAGCACCATTGCTGTATTACCGCAAGATGAACCTCAGTACGAAGCTATTGCTACCCGTCAGAAAATTCTGACCAACTTTGTAGAGCAACTCACAATTATTAAGGTACAAGATAGTTTATTAGCCCTAGCCGAGATGGACACCCTGGAGCTTAGTGCTTATCTGGATGAAGTACTTGCTGAACAAGAACAGCAGCAGCGAGCCGAAGAGCAATTGGCTAATCGGCAGGCCCGACGGCAGCGAGCAGTTTCTCAATTTGGGGCGGCTCCCAACCCGTTCGCTACCGCTCCGGGTGAGGAATCGGCCTCGGCAGCTGTGGGAGAAAACTGGTATTTCTACAGTCCGGCGGCAATCAGTCAGGGGCAGACTGCATTTGTCCGAAAGTGGGGCAATCGGCAGTTGGAAGACAACTGGCGACGCTCCAATAAAACCATGGAAGGAAGGTTTGCCGCTAACGACGAGGAACAAATTGAAGTAGCCGACCCGGTGCTGGGAGACCCCTCGGCCGAAGTAAATAACGCTACTGGCGGAGAAAAACAAGCACTCTATGCTGATATTCCGTTTTCTGAAGAACAAAAGCTAGAAGCGTTTCGGCAGATTGAAGAAGCGTATTTTAAACTTGGAGGTATTTATAATTTTGATCTGGAAGAGAAAGCAAACGCTATCGAGACCTTTGAAACTTTGCTTTCTCGCTTTCCGGCTTCCGAGCACGAACCAGAGGTGCTGTACCAATTATATCTATTGTATCAGGAGCAAGGTGATGAAGCTACCGCTACTCGCTACAAGAATCAGCTACTCACCGATTTTCCCGAAAGTATCTTTGCAAAGGTTATCCGCAATCCGAATTATCGGGAAGAAAGTAATATGGCCAGTGCCCAGCTTCAGAAGATTTACGAAGAAGCGTACCGACTCTACCAAAAAGGAGCGTACCAGCAAGCCGAGCCCTTAGTGCAAACCGCCTTACAAAAGTACGATGATAACGACTTTGTAGACAATATGAAGCTACTGCAAGTTCTAATTTCAGGAAAACTCAGTAGCCAGTATGAGTACCAATATGCATTACAAAGTTTTATTGAAGAGTACCCCGAAAGCGAAGTAACTCCTTACGCTCAAGAACTACTCACGGCAGCCCAAGGTTTTAATGATAAGTTAGCCACTCAACAGGGAGCGAAGTTCATTCCTGAATTTAATAAAAAACACTCTTTCATTTTAGTGTACAATAGCAAAGGGCGGCTATCTACGGAGTTGCCCAGAGTTGTAGATGCTTTCAACGCCGAATACTTCGAGAAAGCAGAGCTTAGTTCGGCTAACCTGATGCTGGAAGATGGGCAAGTGATGATTATTGTGGAAGAATTTCCCGATCAGTCTACCGCTCAACGTTACTTTGAAGAGTTTAATAGTGATAGATCTCCACTTAATAATATCCCTGAGTCCAATAGTTACGATCGCAGCGATATTACCAGTAATTTCATCATTACTGAGGATAATTTGCCTATTTTGTATCGTACTAAGGATACAGAGAATTATCTTCGTTTTTTTGAAAAGCATTACACCTTCTAACCAACCGGGTGATTTTTAGTAAATTTGTCTGATTTTTGTTCAGCACAATTACATAACGTTAAGGCTTAGCAGACGTACCACTAAGAAATCAAATTTAATTAGCAGAAGTAGATACCATCAAGATGGCCAGTACTCAAACCTCAAAGAAAGAAGTTGAGAAGAAAGATCGAACTCAATTGTACACCTGGATTGTACGCGGGGCTTGGTTTTCGTTTATATCTTTCTTCATTTTATTTCCCCTCTACATTTACACCGTAAGCATCGATTTTATGGGACTTTATGGTGGACTACCTAGTTGGTCGGCTTTAGAGAATCCTAAAAATGACGTTTCATCCGAGCTCTACTCGGCAGATAATGTACAACTAGGAAAATACTACCGCGAAAACCGTAGCCCAGTTACCTACGAAGAATTGTCGCCCAACCTAGTGAATGCCTTGGTGGCTACTGAAGATATTCGCTTTACCGAGCATAGCGGCATCGACTTGCAAAGTATGGGGCGAGTTGCTTGGGGGATCATTAAAAAAGCAGTCACCTTCGGTGCCAGTAGCCTGGATGGAGGGGGGAGTACGCTGTCTCAACAAACGGCTAAAAACCTCTTTAAAACCAGGAAAGAAAACGAAGGGCCGCTAATGAAAATTCCGGGCTTGAAGATACTGATCATTAAGACTAAAGAGTGGATTGTAGCAGTAAAACTGGAGCGTTATTATACTAAGAAGGAGATTCTAGCAATGTACCTCAACACTGCTGAGTTTAGCAGTAACTCTTACGGTATTAAGGTAGCCGCAAAAACCTTTTTCAATAAACCAACATATGACCTGGATGTAGAGGAGGCTGCCGTACTAGTCGGTATGTTGAAAGCTGCTACGTATTACAATCCTGCCCGCAATCCTAATAACTCTATGCGTCGTCGCAATGTAGTGATGAACCAAATGAGAAAAAATGGATATTTGGCGCAAGAGGCTTACGATACATTAGCTCCTCAACCTATTGTTCTCAATTTTAAAGTTGAAAGCCATAACGATGGTCCAGCCACCTATTTTCGGGCAGTAATTCGTCGGTGGCTCTACCGATGGGCCGATGAGCACGGTTACGATCTGGACGAGGATGGATTAAAGATTTACACTACGCTGGATAGCCGGATGCAGGAGCATGCCGAAGAAGCGGTAAAAACCCATATGAGTTACCAGCAAGGGTTGTTTGAAAAACATTGGGGTACAGAAAACCCCTGGCGCGATGAAGAAGGCAAAGAGATTAAAGGCTTCGTGGAGATGCTGGCTAAACGATCTCCTCGCTATAAAGGGTTGGAGAAAAGGTACGGTAAAGATCATGATTCAATTCAAATTGTGATGGATACCCCGGTACCAACCACGCTATTTACTTGGGAAAATGAAGACTACAAAAAAGATACGATCATCAGCCCAACTGATTCTATCAAATACACCCAACGCTTTCTTCATGCAGGGTTCATGTCGATGGACCCGCTCAGTGGAAATATTAAAGCTTGGGTAGGTGGTATCAATTTTGAGCATTTTCAGTATGATCATGTGATGAGAGGTAAGCGGCAGCCTGGCTCTACGTTCAAACCATTTGTATACGCCGCCGCGGTTGATAATGGTTATTCGCCCTGCTACGAAGTGGTAGACGCTCCGGTAACGTTTAGTGTGTATACTGATGGCGAAGAAGATACCTGGACTCCCAAGAATGCTGGTGGCCGTTACTCAGGCGATAAAATGACTATCCGGCAAGCGATGGCCCAATCCATAAATTCCGTAACCGCCTTTGTCATGAAGCGTCTTGGTCCGGAAACCGTAGTGAGTTATGCTAAAAGGATGGGTATTACTAGTAATATTGAAGCGGTTCCTAGCTTGGCACTCGGAGGAGGGGGAGATGTATCAGTCTACGAGATGGTAGGTGCCTACAGCACTTTTGTGAACCACGGTACCTGGACCGAACCTGTATTTATCACTCGAATTGAAGATAAGGATGGCAACGTGGTGTACGATCACCCAGTGAAAACCCGAGAAGCGCTGAGTGAAGAAACGGCTTATTTGATGCTCTATATGCTACGAGGAGCTACTGAAGAAGAAGATGGAACTGGTCGCGGTATTCCATTAGAGATTCGAGAAAACAATGAAGTAGGAGCCAAAACCGGAACAACGTCGAATTATTCTGATGGTTGGTTTATGGGCGTGACGAAAGATCTGGTATCCGGAGCTTGGGTAGGAGGCGATAACCGCAGTGTTCACTTCAAAACCTTAGCACTAGGACAGGGCGCACGAATGGCGATGCCTATCTGGGTAGAATATATGAAGCGGGTCTACGCTGATGAACGTCTTGACTACGAAAAAGGAGCTTTTGAGCGGCCTCGCACCGGATTATCCATTGAAATTGACTGCGATCAGTACGGTTCTTTTGGTGAGGAAGCTGATTCCTTACAAGTAGAGGATTCTCTACAAATCGTTGATCAGGATGAAATCTTCTAAAGGGGAGTCTAGTTAGAGCAAGCCTATTCAGCTATATAATCGCTTGATAGTCAGATTTTTATATCATATTCATTGTTTAATATATTGTAAACTCTAAGATAATATTCGCACGAAGACCGCTCATTTGAGTGGTTTTTTTGTTTCTTTAGTATAAATTATCTAATTAATTACATCTGAAGAAAATTTCAGATTTCTAGAACAGTAATTGTTTCATTCTTACTAACTTTTTCGTAGCAATAACCCGCATTGGCTGTGGAGCAAACGTATACCGAAGATCAAACGCTTATTCAGCGCATTAAAGATGGCGATGAAACTAGCTTAGTTAAAATTTACAAGGAATATCGACCGGCTTTTCAGCAGTGGGCGCAGCATAGCTACCGCATTGATGAAGAGCAATCAGCTGATGCCTTTCAAGATGCGGTAGTTTGCCTGTACCGTAATATCGTTCAGGGTAAGCTAGAGTCGCTAACTAGTTCACTGAAAACCTATCTGTTTGCTATCGGAAAAAATGTTGTTCGCAAGAAATTGCAACAGCCTATTACCTTAGAAAGTAGTGAATTAGGTTTGGTAGAAAATCTTCACACCGACCCTATTGACCAATTCGCTACCAACGATCGTCAGCGACTAGTTGCCCGCCTGATGGAAACTATTGGCGAACCCTGCAAGAGTAATCTGGAGCTATTTTATTTTCGGGGGTTTAGCATGGAGGCCATTGCTACGCGGCTACAATACAAAAACGAGAATGTAGTAAAAACGCAAAAACTGCGTTGCCTAACTAGTCTGAAAAATATGGTGCGCGAACGGTACCAAAACGAAGATTTTGTTTAAGACAACGAAAGACGATGGCTGAAAATCGCTTTAACCAAATTGATAGATACGTTAGCGGGCTGATGGCCGCTGAAGAGGTAGTAGAGTTTGAGCAGCGGATGCGCGAAAATCTTGGTTTGGCTGAAGGGGTGCATCTGCACCGCGATATTCTGACCGGAATGGAGCTACAGTTTATGCGCGAACTCAAAGATCGCCTTATACTCGCTGATATACCCGAAAAGAAAATTAACTGGAAACTTATTGCTCTAATTGTCGGTGGAGTTGCTGTCTTGGGGGCAGCCGGGTATGCTATCTATTATTATTACCTATCGTAGAGTCGAAAAGCTAATCTCTACCCGCCGATTCTTAGCCCGGAGCACTTCATCGGTATTGGGGTACAAAGGCTCTCTTTCCCCTTTTCCCTCAATAAGCACTCGATAAGGAGCAATCTGGTTATTCAGCAAAAGCTGACGAACCGCACCCGCCCGAGCTAACGATAGCTGCTGATTGTCTTCTTGATTACCAATATTATCAGTATGCCCCGTGAGCGTTACTGCTAAATTTGGATTCTGCCGCAAGAAGCGCGCAATAGCTTGCAACGAACTTTGTGATTCTGCTCTCACTGAAGTTTGATTAAAAGAAAACTCAACAAATAGATTAAGGGTAGATGTCTCGATCCGACCGCGAAAATCGTCCGAAGATAAAGGAACAATTACTGCATTCATACTTGAGATTCCTCCTACCGAATCGGTGAAGGAAACAGGCGGAAGTGAGGTAAGTTGAGGAATAGCTACAGATATATTCTTTTGTTAGTGAGTTCGTCGGTGAGATTTACGCTTCTTACGATGCTTTCTTTTAGATTTATTTTTAGGTGATACGGGTTGGTGCCAGGCTAGGGCTACTTCAAACGCATTTTGTAGTGAATTAGCCCGGTGGCTGCTCGCACCTGTATCAAAGCTAACACCCAAAGTGTAATTAAGCTGACGCCACTGTAGTGCCAAAGCCAAACTTCGGTTCAATGTGTAGCGGGTGACAAAATCTACCTGCGGAGTGGCGGTATTCGCTGCCAAGGTATTTCTCAGTTCGTAGGAGAATCGGCTACCCACATTTAAAATACTTACTCCAGCCTGATGAAGCAGTAAAAGTTCAGGGAATATACTAAATCGATTCTTTTGATACGCTCGAAAACCACTTTGTAGACTCAGTGTCGATGGCAGTGGCTGAGCATCGCCAAAAAAAGACTCGTTCGGACGGTTAAAATCCAGCCAGCTTATTCCCGCGTAAAATGTGGTACTTTTGTGACGGTCTACGGCGTACCATAGCACCCCGGTTCCCAAAGAGAAATAGCCCGCTTGCAGATCGTTCATATTTTCACCCGAGCCTATTGTTGGGTCAAATCCCTGTCCCGGTCGAAACTGGCTACCAGTGCGAATATTTTCAGTAGAGATTCGCTTGATCTGATAGTGAGTCTGGAACCCTAAGCTAAGTCGCTGTTGTCGCGAAAGCTCAATATCGTGCGCTAAGGAAGCTCCGATTCGCTGGAAGCGGTACCAACCCGATTCACCCGTATTATCGTCCAGCACTGAAATGCCCACTCCGCCGTACCGACGCTTGCCCTGGAGCAGGGGACGGGTTACGGTAAGTTGAGAGGATTGGAAAGTATATCCACCATTAAAATTCTGATGACGATAATGGGCGATAACCCACCAGTCGGGTGAGGCCGCTACCCAGGCGGGATTTACATTGGTGGGAGCTAATTGATACTGAGTGAACAGTGGGCTCTGGGCGGCGGAGCAAAGTGCGCTGAGTAAGAAGAAAAGCAGTAGTAAAGTACGAGTCATACCGAAGGATTATCAATAAATTACCGAACCAAGCGCAGTGTGCCGGACTGATTTCCTTCAAATACCAGAGGAGTGCCATCTTCAAAAGAACCCGAAATCTTCCAGAGATAAAGACCATTAGGTAGCGACTGATTGCGATACTTTCCGTTCCATCCTTCTTCCAAGCGATTGGTTTCAAACAGTAGCGTGCCCTGCCGGTCGTACACCTGAAAGGTCATAGTTTCAATACGTTGTCCATACAGACGAAGCTCGTCATTCTTGCCGTCGCCATTGGGTGAAAAAAGGTTCGGTACAAACAGCGTAGTGAGTACCGGGGCGGGTTCTACTATCACGGTAATGCTATCAGTAACGGTGCAGCCATTCAATGTAATTGCCTCGAGAAAGTAGGTAGTCGTTTGGGTAGGTGAAGCTACTACTGATTGCTGAGCAGTGTTGCTCAAATTATCCGCCGGAAACCAAGCATAACCAAGAGCCTCTCCGGCATTCAGCGTGACCGATGAGCCAAAGTCTATATTGACTACCGTATCGGTAATTAATTCTTCTTCAGGAAATAAACTGACTATCATAGTATCGTATACCAAACAGGCCGAAGGCAGTGTAACTTCCAGCCAAAGCGTATCGGGTTCAGTCACTACCAACGCTAATGTATCCATTGATCCTAACAAACCCTGACTGGCTGAGTACCAATTGACTTTAGAAAAAATGGAATCGGTCGCCCATATTAATGGTTCGTTTCGGCAAACAATGGTATCAGCCGGAAGCGGGTCAAATTCTTCGTCAGTAGATATGGTAAGCGTATACGTGGTAGCGCAGCTAGTTTCCGATTGAACAGCGTAGTAAAGCGTATCGGTTTTAGCCACTGTATAATCTAATCTTTGACTGGTTTGAAGGTAACCTTGCTGGGTGGAATACCAATCTACCGCCTGTTCCGCTTCTAGGAGAAGCGTAGTGTTAGCGCACACTGTTGTATCTTCTCGTGCAATGGTGAAGCAAACGGCTGGTCCTTCGCAGGGTGCGCTCATTTGAAAGGCGTTATCTACTGCTGCTACGCCCCAATAAAACTTGCCTTCCGGTAGGTTACGAACTGTATGTTCGGTACCGTATCCTGCTCGTCCATAATTAGCCCGATGCTTAAATCCACCCGAAAACTCCGGCGAAACACTAAAAGCAGTGTCATCTTCTAACAGCACGTACAGATCAAAAGTCAGCGCGACTAATTGAGTGGTATCATCGGGCGAAGCATCCCAACTAAGAAATGTCTTATTGGCAATAGTGCAAACCTGAGGATTGGAGGGGCTACCGGGGCCAGGATTTTCGGTATCCGTTTCGTTCCAGAGCAAAAATAAAGAGTCGGGTAAATTTGGGTAGTTGGCTACTACCAGTACGTCTAAATTACCATCATTATCCATATCACCTGTCGCCTGATGAAAGTTAGTGGCTAGCAATAATGAGTCGTACATTTCTTCCCGGACGGTACTATCCTGGTTAAAGTACCAGCGCAGTACTTCCTGTCCGGCAGAGTCTTGCCCAGCCAACCCAATATCAGCCAGACCATCGTGATTATAATCAGCCAGTGAAGCAAAACTGCTTTGCACCGAGAGTACTTCTAAATCCAGTAGTTCGTAAGCTTGACTAGTGTATTGATACAATTGGGTGATGGGTTCATCTTGACGATTACGCCCTGACAGTAGTACATCGCTGCGACCATCATGATTGTAGTCGCCAATGGCTACAGCGGTGGCGATCACCGAATCGGGAACGACGTTCTTTGGCTCAAATGCAAACTTTGTTTGGTTCTGGTAGAGCTGATTTACCGTCTCCCCGTTTTCGGTGATACCGCTTAGTAGTAGATCAACTTCATCATCATTATTCCAATCGTAAGCCGCGGCTACTCCTTTCTGTAGGGCGACAGACAGAGTATCTTGAACGATAAAAGCCGTGTCTACATTCTGATAAACAAAGGCGACTAGAGAATCAGCTTTGGTACCACTGAGCAGCAGGTCGCGCCTACCGTCGTTATCAAAATCAGCACAAGTAATAATACTGGCTTGCAGGCTATCTACCGGCATTTTAAAACTATCGCCCGGATCGGTTAAAGAATAAAAGACATTAGTCGTTCCGCCGCCAATACTGTCTCTTCCCGATATTACTATGTCTAGCAAATTATCCCGATTGAGGTCGGAAAAAGCAAAAGTAGCTTCGGTAATTGTAGGGAGAGTGAGAGGTTTTAGCGTAAATGTCTGGTTGCCCATATTTTCGTAGATCCAGTAGCCTACATTGCCTACCGAATCAGTTCCGTAGAAAAAATAGTCTAGAAAAGTATCACCGCTTAGCTCAGCACTCATGGCGTACTCAACATTGATTGGAACGGTGAGTGTATCGGGTTTAAAGTTTTGGGCTGAGACTGCTATAATCGAGGTGAGGTGGATTATGATTAAAAGTGAATAATGGTAAGAAATCCCCCTAACCCGTTCCACGGCGGCCCTCTTTTTCAAAGGGGGAATGATGTATCTTAAGATCGCTTTACTATTAGAAGTATTCATATAAACAAGCATTAGAAATCATTATCCAACTGAAAAGTGAGGGGCATGGTGTGCTTGGTTGCTATGGGTTCACCATTCACCTGGGCCGGAAACCACTCAGGCATAGACTTTATCAAACGAATAGCTTCCTCGTTAATATCCTCACGCACGCCCTGTAGAATCCGAATCTGATCGGGATGGCCTCCCTCGTTAATATAAAACTCAACCAGTACCGAGCCCGTCACTCCGGCGGTTCGGGCTGCTTCCGGATACTGTAAATGCTTGGCAAAGTATTCGTATAGAGCGGGATAACCATCTATCGGTTGAGCCTCCGCAAACTGACTAGTCGCTGTGCTTTCGGCCTTATTTACGTCGGGTTTTGGAGGTAGAGTCTCAGTATTTGGGGCAAGAGAAGATTTTCTTTCGGGTAATGGCACTGCCTGAATTTGTGCTGTAAACTCTTTATCTTGAAGTGGATTCTCTGGAGTGGATAGCTGGGGAGGAAGTGAAGTTACCCGAGCGGGCAGATTAGTAAAGCGAGGTGCATTCAGCCAATGAATAACTTCCCAACTACCCAGCCCTAATCCCACCGCTACTATGGTTCCGTACAACCAACGGCGGTAATTAGATCGGGTTCGCTGGGCACGTTGATACCGAGTCAGTAGTTGATCAAAATTCTGCCACTGAGCAGGATCGGAAGAGGGGCGATCATCAAACATACAGCGATACGTTAATTTCATGATACAGATATTTATATTTCCAGCTGCTTGCGGAGTTTAGCCAGCAGGCGGTAGGTTTTTACTTTGGCGTGATTCTCAGTGATGTTGAGAATAAAACTAATTTCCCGGAAGGGCTTTTGCTCAAAGAAGCGTAGCTCCAAAAGCTGTACTTCCTCTAAACGCAGCGTATTAATAGCCACGATCAAGTGGTCTCGCCACTTTTCTAAATAGTCCGGTGAATATTCTTCTTCGCTTTTTAGTTCAGTCAGCAAATTCTCATCAATGACGATTTTGCGGACGTGTTTGGTCTTGCGAAAGAACTGCATTACTTCGTTATGAGCAATACGGTAGAGCCACGACTGAAAAGGAGCCTTAGTAATTTTGTATTTCTTCAAATGAAGTAGCGCATTAAGAAATACTTGGGAGGTAATATCAGCGGCTACGCTCTCATTATCTACCCGCCGGTACACAAACAGGAAAATAGGCTGATGGTACTTTTCGTACAAAGGACGAAATGCTTGCGGGTTTTTCTGAGCAGCTTGGATTTGCTGTCGCTCACTTTCCGATGTAGATGCTAAACCTTCCAACGATTATGTAATAAAATTTTACTGTCCGACAGTAGAATACAAAATCCTGGAAAAGATACAGCCTCAGTAGAAATTTTAGTAGCGGAGTAGTTTCGTTGGAAAGTATTTATTTGCAAGAAAAGCTAATGGCTACGTATATAATGCTCTACCAATACTGTCAAAGTGGACATCTTGGTTTGTTGAAATTGTGGACTACGGAAATTAGATAGCCCGTTGAGATAAAATTTTTGCTTGAGTAGTTAGGTGACTGATGTGCTGGGAAAGCGACCAATCTAAAAACCAACTCGGAATTTATTAAGCTGTATTTTTGTATACTATACTTAATACAATTATACGCTTTAGTCTGTACCGATGTCGCAACAATCTTCTTCTAACAAAATTCTCAACTGGATCTGGACCGGAATATTTTCTGTATTCTATCCGATTATTATGGCCTTCTCGCTATTGTTTGTCGGCGTGGTTTGGGTTTTTTCTACCTTGTCGTGGATGCTTACCTCGCTGGTTCGGAAGGTTTTTCCTAAAGTTGGAAAGGAGGTTGCGCCCCGACCAACTGCCCCGAGCTGGCAGTCGTTTTTCAAGAGTGATCATCTGCGTATTGAGCGAATGCTAAAGGAAGAAATTATGTTCGGTCCGGCTTACTATAAGTTGCGCGCTATTCCGAACAATGCCGAAGCTTTAGCCAAAGATTTCTTCGGAGATTTTAAGTACCCTTGCTTCGATGGGGTGCTGTTACAAAAATTCAATACCGTAATTCCTAAAGAATTACCCGATTTTGATTTAGTTTTCCTCAACCTGAAAACTGGGCAACTGAAGTACATTGAAACCATCAAATCATTTAGCTGGAATGTTGAAGAGTCTGGTCGAGGGATTATGGTTACTTGGCAGGATGAAGGAGAACAGTACGAACTGCGGTTGACGCAGGAGCGATTACTACATGCGTAAGTTTGAAGAACTTCGTGATTTTTTAGAACAACAACATGACCGCTACAATCAGCCGGCTTTTATTGAAACCGACCCAATTAGCATTCCCCATCAGTATCAGAAGAAGCAGGATATTGAGATCAGCGGTTTCGTAGCGGCAGTACTGGCCTGGGGACAGCGCAAAACAATCATCAATAAGTGTCAAGAGTTTTTCTCCTACATGGACAATGCTCCGCACGATTTTATTCTGTACCACCAAGAGGATGATCTCAAACCTTTTCTGAATTTTAAGCATCGCACATTTAACGCTACCGACGCGCTTTATTTCATTGCTTTCTTCCGCCACTTTTATCAGCAACATGATTCATTAGAAGAAGCCTTTTGGCTGGGAATGAACGAAGAGTCATCAGCAATTGAAACCGGACTCATTCATTTTCATCATTTATTCTTCAGTTTACCCGACTATCCTGCCCGAACTCGTAAGCACGTGGCTACGCCCGAGCGCAATTCAGCCTGCAAACGCCTTAATATGTACTTGCGCTGGATGGTACGGCAAGACGACCGAGGAGTAGATTTTGGTCTCTGGTTCAAGATTCGTCCCAACCAACTCATTTGCCCCTGCGATGTACACGTAGACCGGGTGGCCCGCCAACTCGGCTTAATAACCCGCAAGCAAACTGACTGGCGCACTGCGGTAGAGCTTACCGAAAATCTCCGAAAGTTTGACCCTACCGACCCTGTAAAGTATGATTTCGCACTATTTGGTTTGGGAAGTGATAATCAGTCTACGGTCAACAGCCGATAGTACACAAATCAATAGGGTTTAGAGATTGGCTCCGGAACCTGTCCGGGATCTGGTTTAGTGATTGGATACTATTTATTACTCATCAATCATTCGTCATCATTCATTGTCGATTATCAATTGTGTATTGTACATTGCAGTTTGATGATTATTAACTGCTTTTATGACTTACAATACCGTTATTTTTGACCTTGGTGGGGTACTAATCGACTGGAACCCCGAGTATTTGTATCGAGAAATGTTTACCGAAGAGGTGGAGATGAAACAGTTTCTGGAGGAAGTCTGTCATGGAGCGTGGAACAAAGAACAAGACCGCGGTCGTCCGTTTGCCGAAGCAGTGGAAGAGCGGACGGCGGCGTATCCACAGTACGTAGCGGAGATTCAAGCGTATCACCACCGTTGGGAAGAAATGCTGGGTGGTGCCATTGAAGAAAATGTAGCGGTTTTGGAAGATTTGAGGAAAAAGTCTGACATTAGCTTATACGCGATCACTAATTGGTCCGCCGAAACTTTCCCCATTGCTCAGCGCGATTATTCGTTCTTACAATATTTTGAGGACACGATAGTTTCCGGTGAACTTAAAATTGTGAAGCCCGATGCCCGAATCTACCAAACCTTGTTGGATCGTCAGCCAACTATTGTACCCGAACAAGCCATCTTCATTGACGATGTAGCCGAAAACATTGCCGGTGCTGAGGCCCTTGGAATCAAAGGAATTCACCTTACTCCCGATACTAATCTTCGGGAAGAATTAAAGAAATTAGGCGTTCTGTAAATTATTTTATTCTTGAGATATTGACTGAATGTGTTCAGTTAGTGTCTGATACACTTTAGCATAAGCCGGATCATACGCCTTCAGATAATCTATGTGGTGATCAATCGTTTTTTGGTCGTTACGACGAGCCGGGCCGGTCTGTGATTGGGCCGGAGAAATTTCTAAGGCTTTGGTTACCGTTTCATGAACGAGCGGATGTAGCAGAGTAGTATTTAATTGACGATCGTGTAATAACTGCTCAGACATGCGCAATAAATGATTAGTGAAGTTATTAGCGAATACTGCGGCTACATGTAATACGGCTCGCTGCTGAGAATCAATGATTTGTACGTGGTTACTGATCTTCTCGGCCAGTTTTGTTAGCTCATCTAACATTTCTTTATTGCTGGCTTCCAGACAAATTGGAATATTCTCGAAAGAAATAGCTCGCTGCTTACTGAAGGTCTGTAGCGGGTAAAATACCCCAATCTGTTGTGTTGGGACATCCGTTAGTGTATCCATGGGTTGCCCACCGGAGGTATGCACCACTGCTGATTCTTTGGGTAACCTTATCTGCCGAGCTACTTCCTTAATAGCATCATCCGATACAGCTAGAATAAACAAGCGAGCCGAACTATTGGTAAAGTCTAAATCCGTTTTTATCCGACCTTGCTTCAATTGGTTGGCTAACGCTCGCGCTTTCTCAGGCTGCCGACCGTAGATTTGTACTACTGAATAACCTGCTGCTTCCAAAGCCGGAGCTAAATGCCAGGCTACATTGCCTGTTCCTACAATGGCTATTTTCTGATATGAGTTTATCATAGCGAAAATTACGAAAACTCTGAAACCATTGAAATCAGTTAAAAGAAGCTCTACCTTTGGGGTTTATTCAGAATTACGCTATGAACGAAAAGATAGAAGCTCTTAAGCAGGAAATTAGCCAGTATACGGTCGCTAACCAAGATGAATTAGAAGCGTATCGTATTCGGTTTATTAGCCGGAAAAGTGTAGTCGGTGATCTGTTTGGCGAAATGAGAACCGTAGCTCCTGAAGAGCGCAAAGCGATGGGAGTGCGACTTAATGAACTAAAGAACACTGCTCAAAATAAATTTAAAGAACTAATCGCCTCATTGGAAGAGCAGCAGAATGGTCAACCCGATGATGTACCCGATCTAACCCTTCCATCGGTGCCGGACAGCTTGGGGGCTATCCATCCGCTGACCCAAATCCAGAACCGGGTAGTAGAAATTTTTGAGCGAATGGGCTTTAACGTAGCCGAAGGACCGGAGATTGAAGACGACTTCCACAACTTCACCGCGTTAAACTTTCCACCCAACCATCCGGCTCGGGAGATGCAGGATACGTTCTTCATTGAGAAGAATAGTGACGAAGATAAGCAGGACATTGTACTACGAACGCATACCTCCTCGGTACAAGTACGATTGATGAAGAATCAGGAGCCACCGATTCGGGCGATCATGCCCGGGCGAGTGTATCGCAATGAGGCTATCTCGGCGCGGGCGCATTGTGTGTTCCACCAGGTAGAAGGCTTGTATGTTGATGGAAACGTCAGCTTCGCTGATTTGAAACAAACGTTGCTACACTTCGCCCGCGAACTGTTTGGTTCAGAAACAAAAATCCGATTACGACCATCGTACTTTCCCTTTACCGAACCTAGTGCCGAACTGGACATCTGGTGGGGTACCGAAACCGAAGCTGACCGTCGGGTAACGAAAGGTACGGGCTGGCTAGAAATTGGCGGTTGTGGCATGGTTGACCCCAACGTACTCGATAGCTGCGGTATTGATTCGGAAGAATTTACCGGCTTCGCATTCGGAATGGGCTTTGAGCGGATTGCAATGATCAAGTACCAGATCAAAGATTTGCGGCTTTTTACCGAGAACGACGTGCGTTTTCTGAAGCAGTTTTCCGCGTTTGGCTA
>CAKZPJ010000512.1 GCA_937138955.1 uncultured Flammeovirgaceae bacterium
TATTGAAAGCCTAACCTACAAAGATTATCCCATTGAGTATAAGCTGCTAAACTACCAACCTGAACCCTGGAACCCGCTAAAATCATCGCTATTATTAAAGTATATGGCCGATGATTTAGCAGGTAGCGACGAAGATGTAGAGAGTACGAATGTCCTAAAACTATTCGGGAAAGAAAGTCTAGATCGCTACTTTCCGGTATTTTTACCTGGACGAGACCCCATCATTCCGACTGAGCATAACTGGTCCTTTGATGCGTTGCCGCTCGATACTCCGCAGATAATCTATCAGAATAATACGCTATACACCGAAACGATTGAAGAGCCTAATCCCGACAATGGTAGTAATAACTGGGCAGTAAGCGGTAGTAGAACCCGTTCTGGTTCTCCGCTACTAGCGAACGATCCTCATCTGGGTCTAAATTTGCCATCTATTTGGTACTTGGTGCAATTAAAGGCACCGGGGGTAAATGTTTTTGGAGCAACGTTGCCTGGATCACCTGGAGTAGTAATTGGGTTTAATGATTCTATTGCGTGGGGGGTGACTAATGCCCGACGGGATGTGAAAGACTGGTATAAAATTACATTTACCAGCAGCCTGCGAGATGAGTATGAATTTGGCTCGCGACGGCTAAAAACGCAGCAGCGAATTGAAGAAATAAAAGTACAAGGAGCTGATACATTTTACGATACGGTTATCTATACCCACTATGGCCCCGTAGTTTACGACCAAAGTTTTCCTAAAGAAAGCACCGCGACCGTTCCGCTTAATCACGCTATGAAGTGGGTAGCCCACGATCCTTCGGAAGAAATCGTCACTTTCTACGAACTGAATCGCGCCAGCAATTACCAAGACTATGTTAAGGCTCTCGATCATTACCGTAGTCCAGCACAAAATTTTGTGTTTGCTTCTACTTCTGGCGATATTGCTATGTGGGTGCAAGGAGCCTTTCCGGTCAAATGGCAGGGACAGGGTCAATATCTAATGAATGGTAGCCACCCTGAGCAAGAGTGGAAAGCGTTTATTCCCAAAGAACATAACGCTCACATTCTAAACCCAGAGCGGGGATTTGTAAGCTCGGCCAACCAAATTCCGGCGGATACTACCTACCCATATTATATCTATGATCATTCTTACGAGCATTTTCGCAACCGTCGCATCAATAGCCAACTAGTCCGAACCCGAAAAGCTATGCCCACACAAATGATGGATCTGCAAAACGATGTCTATAATCAGAAGGCATCTGATATACTTCCCTTAATGCTCGATAGTTTGAATTTATCAGCCCTATCTGCGGAAGAAAGGGATAGGTATGATATTCTGCGACGCTGGAATTATCGGAATACCGTAAATCAAGCGGCTCCTGCTGTCTTTCGGGCTTGGTGGCGAGAATTAAAAAAACAGATATGGGATGAATTTGCTTCGGAAGAAATCACACTAAGTTTACCTACCGATGCCGCTACGATCTACGTAATGAAGCAGTTTCCTAACGATACAATTTTTGATTCAAAGCTTACTTCATCTCAGGAAACCATTAATGACCTTCTTCAGGAATCGTTTTCGGTGGCGCAGCAGAAGATTCAGAATTGGGAGGAGGTACACGGTGCCGCGGTGAACTGGGGCGATTACAAATCTACCAGCATTCAGCATATGTTACGGCTAAATCCTGATCCGTTTGGTGTCAGTAATGTGCCGGTTGGGGGAGGTCGCAATATTGTTAGTGCTAATAGTGAGCGGCACGGTGCTTCTTGGAAAATGGTGGTTCAATTAGACGAATCAGTTAAGGCTTGGGGAGTATATCCGGGCGGACAATCAGGAAATCCGGGTAGTCATTTTTATACAAACATGGTTGCTACCTGGGCAAAAGGAGAATATTACCCAATGAAGTTTTACCAATACCCCGAAGATAATCCTACTTCAGTTTTGGCTCGTCAAACTATTCAGCCAAAATCTACCGAATAGCCTATGAAGTTCGTTGTCAAAGTCGTACTCATTGCTGGACTTAGTTATATTACCGAGCAATTTCTGCCGTGGTGGTCGGTAGTACTATGCGCTTTTCTAGTTAATGTATTAATACCCACTAAAAGCTTTAACGCTTTCATAAGTGGCTTTTTGGGGGTGGGGTTACTATGGCTGGTCTTCGCCTGGATGATTGATAGTAGTACAGACAGTATCTTAACCGAAAAAATCGCTCAGCTCTTTCAGTTGAACCAATCGGGCTTAGTTGTAGCGGCTACGGCAGCTATTGGCGGACTTACTGGGGGTTTTGCCGCACTAACCGGAAGCTTACTGCGGACCATCAATCAGGAGGACGAGGTGAAACCAGGCTACTATAAATAATAAGCTAGCTGCTAGCGGCAACTGGTTTCTCCTCCGCATTTTGAGAAGGAGGAACCGTTGCTAAAGAAGGGTTTCTTTTAAGTAGCTTGTGGTACTTCTCTATTAGATAATTAGCTCTCTCAATAGGTAGGGATGAAACAATACCGTTACCATTTCGGGCACGGATGACTAGCTTCCCTTGAGAATTGGCTTGTTGTACGGAATCTTCGTAGTGCTGACCAAAGTACATAATGTACTCCTGCTCAGTTAGGAATACGAACCTTTTAATCTCCGTATGCGACGTATATTGTCTAATCATGGTTGGCAGTGTGTAATGTGGCTCTAAAATACTAAATGAACGGGCAAAAAAATAGCTATCGAAGGAATTTAACGCCCGCTGAAAAAAATATTAGTCCTAATATTGCCACGATAGCAGTCTGAAACCCACCAACTTCCACTTCAAATATTGAAGCAGTCCCCTTCAGTACTACATAAACCGAAAACAGCAGAATAGCAGTACCCAATAGTGTGAACAGAATACCAAAAATTTGTTTAACTCCCATAGCAAATCAATGTAATGTGCAATTATACACACTTCAGAGCAGAATAGTATATCTCGGTGAGAATCTGGTAAAAATAGTCATTTATCCCATCAGCCGGATTCCATTTTTTCCTTCCAATCGAATTTTACGTTCCTTATACAGACCGCCTATCGCCTTCTTAAATACCTTTTTGCTCATACCTAGTTCTTCCTGAATTTCTTGAGCGTTGCTTTTGTCGTGCAAAGAAAGATGGCCTCCTGCCGCCTGCAATTTTTTAAGTAGATTAAATTTGGCTTGCTCGGTAGCATCACGGCCCGCTGGAAAAGTCGTTACATCAATTTTTTCGTCTTCCCGAATCTTTTTGATATATACCGTGAGGGATTCACCACGATGAAGTTCAGTTGCACTATCACTGTAAAAAAGAAGCGCGTCGTACTGTTGGTCTAGTATTACTTTGTAGCCCAAATCGGTTTTATCGTACGCCAAGGCGGTAGCGGCTTGCTGTTCTTGTAGTTCGGAAGTATCCTTTCGGAAGAAGGGCTGCAACTTAGACACCCCAATTAGTCGCTGAGTACGATAGTCTAATACAATTCGTACTACTACTTGGTCGCCTTCGTCTACCGGATATAACTGCTCTTTTTTGGGTAGCAGCAAGTCTTTTTCTAATCCCCAGTCAAGAAAGGCCCCAAATGAGGTAGCTCCTACCACCGTAAGTGTCGCAAACTGATCTACTTTGGCAATTGGTGTTTCGGTAGTAGCCACAAGCCGATCTTCTGAATCAGTGTAAATAAATACATTCACCGCTTCCCCAATTTTCATTTCGGGTGTGACGTATTTTTTAGGTAATAGAATATCCTGAGGACCTTCGTCGGTCTTTGCCTCCAGAAACAACCCATGCGGACTATCGCGAAGAATCGTTAAATTATTAAATGTTCCGATGCTTAACATGTTGCAAAGTAAAACTAATTTTGGTTTAACTGGTTTAATATTTAGATCATTAAAACCCTTCTGACATAGCTTATGAGTGCCGAGAATTACGCGAAGCAAGGATACCAGCAGTTGCAGCGAGAAAATTATCAACAAGCATTAACGCATTTTCAGCAAGCTTTGGCGAAAGAAGATACGCATTCGG
>CAKZPJ010000513.1 GCA_937138955.1 uncultured Flammeovirgaceae bacterium
TCGTGGGGAGTGGTACCCCTCGTATTTTGATAAACCCCATGACCTAACCGTAGTAGGAAACTACCAGTTTACCCGACGAGTGCGCTTAGGCTTTAACTTCACGTTCAGTACTGGACGACCCATTACCTTACCTGAAAGTACTTACCGCATCGGGAATTTTGATATTGCTAATTATTCTGACCGTAACCAGTACCGAATCCCTGCTTACCATCGGTTAGATTTGTCCCTTTCGGTTGATGGAAACCTGAAGAAAAAGAAAAAATGGGACTCAAGCTGGACGTTTGCCATCTATAATTTATATGGAAGAAATAATCCGTATTCTATATTCTTCCAGAGTACCGGCTCTGGACGGTTTTCAGCTTTTCGATTGGCTATTCTGGGGCGACCATTTCCATCCATTACCTATAATTTCAAATTTTGAGCGCCATGAAGGTAAAGGGACTTATCGTTATAATTCTATCGTTATCGCTAACTACTTGCATTGATCCTTTCGATATAGGGGACGTAGTAGATGGCCAACCCAAGTTGGTAGTAGACGGTTTACTAACCGATCAACCTAAGGCCCACGAAGTACGAATTTCTTACTCATCGCCTACGCTGAATACTTTTGAACGAGAAGCCGTACCGGGAGCTGAGGTTTTTATTGAAGATGAAAATGGCAATCAGGTACAGTTGATTGAAGATTTTGAGCGAGAAGGCTTGTATTCAACCCCAAGTGATTTTGCCGGAACCGTTGGAGTTGCTTATACCCTACGTATCCGCACCGCAGAAAATATTAGCTACCGCTCTCTGCCAGAAGTAATGCGCCCCGTGGCTGAAGTTGATAGTATTTATGGTGAGTTAGAGAGCCGACAATCCCTTTCCTCCATCGGAGTAATTCTAGATGAGTGGGGAATGCAGTTCTACGTGAGTACCGGAACAGGTTTGCCTGAGTCAAACTTTTACCAGTGGAAATGGGAAGAAACCTACGAATTTGTAGCTCCCCTGACAAGACCAACCCAGCTTATCCAGCCAATTTGCTACCAGTCAGGTCGTCAGCCCAGTCAGCTTCTTATTAGTTCATCGCAAGACTTCTCTCGAGACCGCATTGAACGACAACCACTTACTTTTGTATCTAAGCGTACTTATAAACTACAACGACGCTACAGCTTACTAGTTCAGCAGTTCTCGCTTTCTGAACGGGCCTTTAACTTTTGGAATGATGTAGAAGAACAACGCAACATTGATGGCTCCCTATTTGACCCACCGCCCTCTCAAATTATTGGCAATATAGTCCGCGACGATGATCCTGAAGAGATTGCCCTTGGCTATTTTCAGGTATCAGCTGTAACTGAAAAGCGATTTTTCATTTCTCGAGGTGAAGTACCGGCTGACCCCGGTGGCTCCATAGGTGGCTTTGGCTCCTGTATAGAAAGTCCAGAGCCTCCTCCCGACGGAGGTAGTGGTGAATCTCCGGATGGCCCCGCTGAAGGCCCTCCTGAGTTTTGTTATAATTGCACACTATTGCGGGGAACTACTACCGAACGACCTTCTTTCTGGTGATTATGAAGAGAATATTCCTTGGCTTACTTTGGGTTGCACTAACCCAGATATCAATTTTAGGTAAGGCGCAAAGTGTAGAGACTCAACTTCAAGACTACGCAGATAACCCAATAGTTGAGCAGGTATCCATCCAAGTTTCTGAGACGATAGTTGGAGCAGGTGAAACAATCTGGTTTCAGGCCAGTATCAACCCTACTGACACTACCCAAGAGCCTAGCCGGGTGATTTATCTAGAGCTATTTAATCAGCAAAAGTTAGCGGTAGTGCAGGGTATTTACCAAGCTTCGCTCGGATTGTCTACAGGACAATTGACTTTGCCAGATAGTTTAGCCGGTGGTTGGTATCAGCTCCGAGCTTACACCCAGTATATGTTAAACGGTCGTTCTAACCGTTTTTTTACCCAACCCATCTTGGTAGTCAATACTAATGCAACGAAACCTGCCTCGGCACCGGATGCTCAGCGTAATCAAGCGAACTTCGCGCTTCATCCGGAAGGGGGCAACTGGGTAGCTGGTGAGGAGAACAAAATAATTGCTCAATTTCATTCTTTAGAGAATTATTCCGACACAGCTCAACTAGCAATACTTCAAGTGGCCGATTCAGCGGTAGTGGCCCGTACTGCTGTATTGCACAGATTAGAAGAACTTACGTTTACCCCCAAAGCAGATACTAGCTATTTAGCTCGATTTATCAACACTGATACTAGCTATATTCAACTTCCTCAAGCACAACCCGATAATTTTGCTCTTCAGGTCAATACTAAAGGAGCTAGCCTAGAAATAAATGTCACAAAACCATCGGCTGCTCCAAGAGCATTTATAGCAATCCGCTCCGGTAAGCGATTGTTACACTTCCAACCCGTAGATCAACCTTCTTTCACAATCTCACTACCCGTTTCTCAAACCCAAGGTTTGGTTGAAATAGCAATTCTCGATAATCAAGCCACCGTGTTTGCTCAACGGTTATTCTATACCGAAGGACTAACAAATAACTCATTAATCAGCCTATCTGAATCAACCGTATCACCCCGCGAAGAATTACAAGTTTCCCTGAACAATAGCCCTAACTTGAACGAAGCCACACTGGCGCTGACCGTCCGCAAGATTCGTTTTTCAAGATATCCGCTTTCAGTAGCTGCGTTAGATAATGTTGGTCTATCTGGCGTATCGTTACCTGCCGATCTTCCGGCTGAACAAGCACCTACGTGGATCAATCAGTGGTTGGTAACTCAAAACTCTGCCTGGCCTCGTTGGTCGGAGATGCTCGCTCAGAAAAACTCCTCGCAGAAATATGAGCTAGAAGATGAGATGCTACTCATCACGGGAAGCGTACAAACTTCTCAACCTATTAATGAAGATGACCAGGTATTACTATCTATTCCCGGCGATGACCCCTACTTTGAGTACAGCGAAATTGAGGAAGATGGTAGGTTCGCTATCCCAATCTCTCGGGTATACGGCTTACAAAACTCTATTCTACAGTATAACTCCGCCACTGATGAGCTTCCACAAGACATTCGGTGGAAAATAGATAATATATTTGCCTCATCATCTCCTAGCAACTTCTCCCATCCTTACACCATATCTGATAAGGAATGGCAGCAGTTGGTAGATGATTATCAAGCGAGAAAAAGCATTCAGCAGGGGTACTACGATTTTGAAGAAGATGCTGAAGACACGGTTGCCAAGACCAGGAAACAGTTCAGATTCTACGGTGCACCCAATATGCAAATAGACCCCGAAGATTATATTGATTTACCTTCCTTTGAAGAGATTTGCCGGGAGCTGCTCCCGGGGGTACGATTGATGAAGAAAAAGAAAGTCTATGATTTTGATATCTTCAATCCGGCATCGCGAAAATTTTTACCCAACGAACCTATCTTGCTTCTAGATGGTGTTCCTATTCAGGACAAAGAATACATTATCAACTATCCTCCCGATCAAATTGATTTTATAGAGACCGTAAACCGCCGAACGTACTACGGCAATGTTCGGCTCGATGGAGTGCTGGCAATTTACACGAAGCAGGAAAAAGCGTACGAAGATGCCCTCTCTGGAAAAGCGCACTTTACTACCCTACCCTACTACACGCCATCTGCCCCCTTTTCATCGCCCGATTCACTAACTAAGTCGCTACCCGATTTTAGAACACTACTTTACTGGAAACCAAATATCACTCTTCATTCCGACAATACGCCTTCTTTCTCGTTTACTACCTCTGATGAGCTAGGCCAGTACGAGGTGGTAGTACAGGGATTAACTAAAAAAGGAGAATCCTTTTATGAAAGCACTATTTTTGAGGTGCAACCAGCTAACCTTCCCTAAAAACGATTGAGCCTACCCCAAATAAGTCAATAATTCTTAATATATTTCTGGATAATCTAGAATTACACAACCATGACAACAACCGATATTTCACGTCGCTCTTTTTTAACATCAGTAAGTATGCTAGCCGCTGGATCCATGATCACCGCACCAGCAGCTGGGTTTGGCCTTCGGGACGAAAAGCTTAAGGTAGCTTTAGTAGGAACTGGGGTGCGCGGTACTTCCTTCTGGGGCAAGCGATTGGTAGAACAATACCCTGACATTCTGGAATTCGTTGGACTAAGCGATATTAATCCAGGACGCTTGGCTTACGCGAAAAAATATATGGGTGTAGGTTGTCCGACCTTCATTGATTTTGAGGAGATGGTCACGCAAACTAAACCTGATCTAGTGATTGTAACCACCAAAGATTCTACCCACCACGAGTTTATCATCAAAGGGTTGAAAATGGGCTGCGATGTACTGACTGAAAAGCCGCTGACAACTGATGAGCGCAAGTGTCAGGCTATTTTGGATGCTGAACGGAGTTCTAATAAAAACCTGATCGTGGGTTTCAACTACCGATGGAGTCCCTACGCTACCAAGATTAAGGAATTGTTGATGAATAATGCCGTAGGAAAAATCACTTCAGTGGATTTTCACTGGTATCTAAATACCTACCACGGGGCTTCGTATTTCCGCCGCTGGCACGGGTTGCGACAAGCGGGAGGAACACTATGGGTACACAAATCAACCCATCACTTTGATCTGCTAAACTGGTGGCTCGACTCCGACCCGTCGGAAGTATTTGCTTACGGCGCACTGGAACACTACGGAATTAATGGTCCCTTCCGAGGCGATAAATGCCGTACATGTGAACATAAAGACGAGTGCAAATTCCATTGGGATATCACTAAAAGTGAACGAGATATGAATTTATACGTGAAGAACGAAGAGTACGACGGCTACATTCGCGACAACTGCTTGTTCCGCGAAGACATCAATATTTACGATAAAATGTCGGCTCAGATTAAATACGCGAACGATGTAGTTGTCAACTATTCACTCACCACGTATTCACCCTACGAAGGCTGGCGGATTGCCTTCAACGGTACGGATGGTCGCATTGAAGCCTGGCTAGATATTCCGTACTTCAAAAGTGAGAATATGAGTCAGTCTGAGTTACACGCGGCAGAGATGAACCAGAATGGCGAAGATGAAACTCAATCGGAACCACTGATTGTCCATAAAAACTGGGAAACCTTTGAGACGGTTAATGTACCGGTAGAACGAGGTGGTCACGGCGGGGGTGATAAGCGTCTGCACGATAAAATCTTTAAAAGCCCCAACGAACCCGACCCTTACGACCGCGCTGCGGGAGTACGCGACGGAGCCATGTCCATTCTCATTGGCGTAGCTGCACGAAACAGCATTGAGTCAGGCGAGCCGGTACGGATTGGAGCGCTGACTGATTTACAGCCTCGAGCTAAACGTATATAGCCCGAAGCAGCAATTACTTTAATCTATTCGGCTAATGAGAGGGTACTTATTCAATGCAGTATGGGCTGCGCCGAAGTAGTAACCTGTTTACCAAATCCAACTGTGAGCTTCCACCAAGTCTTTGATTTTCTTCATGATCTGAATAAAAACAACAGTAAAGTTTGGATGGACGAACATCGTGATGCCTATCGAAAAGTTCGTAGTTCCATGTTGGAGTGGATTAATAATCTGGATAAACAACTCCAAAAAATAGATCCTGAATACGCTCCAACTCCGGCAAAAAAAGCCATTACCCGTATCAATAACAATCTGGTGTATCAGCCTAACGCAACGACTTACCGTAATTACATTGGGACTGAGCTAAACCAAGGAAAAGGGAAGATTAGCTTCTACGTACACGTAAGTCTAAAAAGAAGCTTTATTGATGGTGGCTTCTAACGCCCTTCCGGTGAAATACTAAAAAGCATTCGCGATGCGATTGACTACGACGGAGAAGAGCTTAAAAAGATTACTAGCCAGCCATCGTTCGTAGATACATTTGGTGGTTTGGAAAAAGGCGATGTTCTAAAAACTGCCCCCAAAGGCTTCTCCCAAGACCATAAACATATTGACCTATTACGACTAAAAAGTTTTGCGGTGGTACACGCTGTTTCTCAAAGAGAAATTATGGCAGCTAGTTTTACTGATAAGGTGATCAACATCTATCGGGAGATGCTTCCGTTCAAGAATTATCTGGAAAAGGCAGTTAGTGTCTAAGAGCGTGTTTGGACTTTGTTTTTAGAATTTATTATGAGGTGTTTTTTGGCCAGACGAGGCTCTTTTTGAAGGGGATAGCCTAAGCTATCGCCAGGAAAAAAGCCGAAATATGGGTAGAAAACAACCATTAGAAAGCTAAAGGATAAAGTTCAAACACGCTCTAAGCAAAGATGATATCCTCAAGCAGATAATAGCTAAGCTTTCACGCATAAGGTTGCTATATAGTTTTGACCGCTCTCACGTGAAGAATTGAGCAAATTAAAATTTATTGATACGCCTGGCGATATTGACTAGGTGTCAGTGATTTTAGTTGCTTGAACTGCCGATTGAAATTTGCGACATTATTGTAACCACTAGCATAGCATATTTCGGCTATGCTCATATTACTCTCTCTAAGTACTTTACTGGCGTAGCCAATTTTCACCTCCTTCACGTATTCGAAAAAGGTAAGTTGAGTCGTTTTCTTAAAGTAACGGCAAAAGGCCGCAGGAGAGAGGTGTACCAAATCAGCTACCTCCTTTAGGTTAATAGACTTAGCAAAATTGCGGTTAACAAACTCATATATTTTATTGACCCGCTGATAGTTGTTGCGATTATTCAAAGGGAGATAGGTAGTGCTGGCTAGCAGTTTCCGATTTTGATTAATGCTGACTTTCTCAAAAATTTCTAATAAGAGCAGTACCCTTCTTAGTCGACGAGCATCAACCAGACTCTTCATATTAGAAATAATTTTTTCTGGCGTATCTTCCTTAAGTAGCACACCCCGAGTTGATTGTTGAAGCAACGTATAAAACTCAGTAAATTCAGGGGTATGAAAAAAATCTTTACCCAAAAAGTTCTCAGTGAAATGCACAACAATCGCTGTAGGCTTTTTCCCGTTGTATGACTCAGCAATATGCCAGCAGTGAGGTACTTGAGGACCAACTAATACCACTTCATCGCCGTGAAATTTTTCTACGTGATCGCCAATAAATCGGGTACCCTCTGCATTCAAAATGGCTACCAATTCGTAGTCATCATGAAAATGGAGAAAAGGGTCGTGGTAGGGCATATACTTTTCCTGTACCGAAAAAGAAGTATCTGCAGGGCCAGTAAACTTTTCTGCCAATAGTTGCACGAGATAGGTAGATTAGGTTTCAGTTGTAAGCTAATATATCAAAATAGTATACATTCTAACAACTATAGTAGTAGAATATCCAGAATATTCCTGTCATATCCTTCAGGCTGCATTTACCAAAAGTATCTTGCTACATAAAAGATATTGTGCAATGCGCTCGTAGAATAACCGTGAACATAAGGGAAATGGATGCTGGCAACGAAACCATTATGCTAGATCTAACCCTCGATACTAATTCTTTAATGATGAAAAACTTCACTACTTGAAACGAAGATATAATCTTACTTGCCCCCCAACAACTGCCTAATTTTCTGCACCAGAGTGATACTCTGTTACACTATACCTACTCCGCTCAAGGTAACAAAAAACAGGGTCGTACATCAAAATAGTATAGATTTCTACAAATATAGTAGTAGAATATTGCTGAGAATATCCATTCATTTGTAGTAATCCCTTAGAAGCTATGGGAGAAAATGAGTAATTTTTGTGGGATTCGCAATAACTACTTATTGGTTTAATGATGAATCTCTTGCTGGTGCTAACTTTATTAGCAAAAAGCTAGAGATAGCTTCTAATCGCTTACTAACAACCTAATTACCTTTTACTATGAAACAATCTTACCTCCGCTGGCTAACCAGCCACATCATTCTCTTATTACTTCTTCCGAACTTGGTACTTGCTCAGAATACTATTTCTGGTGAGGTAACCGATGATGAAACGAATGATCCACTACCCGGAGTAAATGTGGTGGTAAAAGGAACCACTACCGGAACTGTCACCGATATTGATGGCAATTACTCCCTAAGTGTACCCGAAAGTGCCGAGACTTTGGTATTCTCTTCAGTGGGATATTTATCTCTAGAAGTAGGTATAAACAATCGAGGAGCCGTCAACGTAACGCTTACTCCGGATACTAAGTCTCTCTCGGAAGTAGTGGTTATTGGTTACGGTACCCAAGAAAGGCGCGACCTTACTGGCGCGGTTTCTTCGGTTTCTTCCGAAGAAATCACTCAGTTGCCCAACGTAAATGTTGCTCAGGCACTGCAAGGTCGTGCCCCCGGCGTAGTCGTTACTGAAAATTCCGGACGACCCGGAGCGGCGGCTACGGTACAGATTAGAGGGGTAGGCACTGTGGGAAATAGTGATCCTCTGTACGTAGTAGATGGTCAGATTTTAAACGGGGCCAATGGACTAGAAAGTCTTAATCCGAACGATATCGAGTCGATGGAAATTCTTAAAGATGCTTCGGCATCAGCTATCTACGGAGCCCGAGCCGCCAATGGGGTGGTGCTCATTACTACCAAACGGGGAAACACTGGAGAAACAAGGTTAAGCTACAATGGCTACTACGGGGTGCAGTCGCTTAACGACCGGCTAGAATTTATGAATGGACAAGAATTTGTGCAAGATGCTATTAACCGGGCTAATGCGGTAGGTGAACAATCTGTTTGGGAAGACGAAGGTGACCCCGCTCAGTTTGGGGAAGGGGTGAGCTACTGGGACAAACTATGGCGACCCGGCTACATCACTGACCATACGCTTTCGCTTTCCGGAGGCAACGAAAATTCTCAATTCTTAGTCTCCTTTG
>CAKZPJ010000514.1 GCA_937138955.1 uncultured Flammeovirgaceae bacterium
ACCATCGATACTTACCTCAGTTCCTGCCGTAACTTCCATCGCTTGGCTAGCTGTTACTGCAATGCTATTGGCTTTTTGCTCAAGTTTAGAGCCTACATCGGTAGCCATATTACTACCTACTGAAATTGAAAAGTCTTCTCCCGCAGTCATTTCAATATTCTCACCCGCTTCCATCTTGATTGATTTTGCAGCAACAATGTCAATATCACCCTGGGATGTAATTGTAATTTTTCCGTCACCCTCCATTTCCAGGCATATTTCATTATGCGGGTCATCCCCTTTTTTATGAAAAATTCTGATTTTCTCTTCGTCTTTTCCGTCAATAAGGTGAATCTGATTCCCGCTCTTAGTTTTGATTACCTTCATAGTATTACTGCCATTGGCCCAGGCCGAAGGGTTGAAGTCTTTATGATACAGACTATTAATGACAAATGGTTTTTCAGGATTGTTATGCTCAAATCCTACCATAACCTCGGTATCAGTTTCAGGAACAAAATAAAAGCCGTGACTTTTTCCTCCGCCGTAAGTTTGGGCAACCCGAATCCAGGGAGTGCTTTCGCTAGACTTATCATCTTGCCAAGGAAACGCGACCTTTACCCGGCCTAATTTATCAGGGTCATTATTATCAATTACGGTAGCCGACTGAGTTTCGCAAATAGGTTGGCTAATTGAAGGAGAGGGAGGGGATTCCAATTCTGCCGGAATAGCCGTAAAGCTATTCTGATAGTCGAGCGAACTACCAATATTATGAGAGAGAGAAGTGATAATAAATTCGCCATAATCCTGTTCGTTGGCAGTTTCACCGGTAATGTTAATAATGGTGCCTACGTTTAAGAAAGGATTATCGCTGGTGCCCTGCATCATGACCAAATTGGTAGCTACCGCATTCTTTTGATTTTTCGATAGATCATCTAGCTCTTGCTGATTAGCAATTAGCTGACGGGTAGCTAACGAAGGTTTCTGGCTAAAAAGCTGAGAGGACTGGTCGGCTGCAAATTTTCCGTAATCGTCCAAACTCCCGGTTTGCGCACTGCCGCTCTTACTTTCATAGACGGTAGAGTTCAGATAATCGTACGAAAATACCTTGAAATCAATCGGCATTACTTTGAAGGAAAAGTCCAGATCAAAAAGATCTTTTACTAGAGGCAACTCTACTTTGCTATTACGGGGTAGCTCACCATAAATGAACGTAGTGCCATTGTAAAAGCACCATTCGCCCGAACGAGCGGCCATTCGCTGTAAAAAAGCGTAGTTTGATTCATTGTACTGAACAGTATAGGGTAGTGGCTTTGTACTTTTTGTAGCCCCAATTTGGGTAGAAAGGGAGTGAGGAATTGATTCTAGTGTGGCTTCAGCAATATCGGTTAGCTTTGCATCGGTAAAAGTACGGCTCTGAGGATGACCTTCTAGTAGAATAGTTGGGCTGTAACCCTGTAATATTACGGTGCGAGAACCATTGCTAAATCGGCTCAAGCGAACTTCAGTTACAATTCCAATAAACTCGTTTTCAGATTGTTGCCCTCTAAATAGATCCGGGGCAAAGTGAATCTGACATTCTTGACCGATATACTTTTTAGACTGCTCTAGAATAGCTCGCCCCGTGTCTTGAAACGCATCGGCTGCTAGGAGTATCTCAAAGCTATGATGCTGGTACGCATCTTGAGAAATATTAATTCCCGACAGCGGAGCCACTGACTCTCCCGCAATAGTTACCTGTAGTTTTACTTGCTGTGCCAAAATATCATGTATTAAAAGTTAGATTGTTACACCTTGTTGAAAATCTATTGCTTAGTAAAGATAAATGTGAGTCCAATGATTACACCTTCCGGGCTACTCGATCCAAAATCTATCATTTCTTCATCTTCAAGCAGTAATCTTAGTTCTGAATTAGTAAGACTAACGATTGTAAACTCCAAAGAAGAAGATTGATCTGTAAATGTCAGCTTATTGGTGTCCCTAATTTCTCATAACCCCTGACCATCTTCAGTATCGTTGGGGCTATCTAACATAAAATCACCGCCAGATTGAAACTCAAAGATGACTCCCTTATCAAAAGCACTATCAGTATCCATCTCGAAGTCTGCCTATGCTTAGTAGTATACCATCAATAACTGGTACGCCAGCCTACTCAAATACCTAGCGAAGAAATTCTCTCGGGCTCAGACCGTTGAAGGTAAACTCACCATCTGTTTGTCGCCAGTTCCCTTAAATATCGGTTTCAGGATTAATGGCTTCTTCATCATTCTGGCAAGAAACTAGCATAGTAAATGATAAAAGAGTAAGGACGTAAAAGAGCTATTTAGTTAAACACATATTCTTTATTGATCATTAAGTTGATAATACCCAATGATAAAATTAATCACCTTATAAGTACTTACCTAAGAAGCGTTTCATTTCTTTACGACATTTCAATATTCCGGCAGCCTTCGTGTAGCAACCAACCTTTCTCGGTATTTCGCCGCCGAAACGGGTCTACCAAAAAGAACGATGATATATGAGTTGCCACCCAACGATCGTCTTGAATATAGTTATCTTCGAATGTTCGACCTATCTCCTCTACGTGCCAGATTTCATCGCCCAACCGCGCCATCACGCTAGTATTACGTCGGGAAGTATCAATAGCGGTGGTAGAAGCCCCGAAGATAATTCCCCCTACTGTTCCGATTCCACCAAAGGGAATGAATACCAGGCTTAGTCCAAGCATTAGCCAGGGGTAGCTTTCGCCACCTTGTAAATCTTGGTTAAGCGAGTTCATGAACCCTCGGTTAGAGGAAGTAAATGTTAGTACCTTCTGCACACTACGTAGCCCACGTAATATATTAGACACACCATTACGGGTTACTTGAATAATTCCCTGTCCGCTACTAAACTGAGGACTAATCAAGCGATTTTGCCCCCCGGTAGTAGCACTGAAGCCATAAATGGTTGATGTGGGCAAACGCTTTCCCGAGTGCCGTCGTAAACGAGGAAGTTGGGATACATTAAAGCTCATGTGATCATTCTTTTCT
>CAKZPJ010000515.1 GCA_937138955.1 uncultured Flammeovirgaceae bacterium
TAGTTAACACCGGCAGCGATCAGGTCGTCTACTGAATTGCCATACCAATCGCTGGCAAACTCTTGATTATACTCCGCCGATAGTCCTGCCCAGTCAATTGATTGATACTCCTTATTGATCTTTAGCGGGGTGTATAAATTGTCGCCTCCTAACATACTTACGGCATTGCTGTAACCTTCGGCGTTAATACCGCTCTCCGTTAGGGCATAGACCATTCTTTCGGGAATCTGCACGTAGGTACCATCTACTGAGCCATCGGGAGCAAAGTGAGGAATTACCGGCAGCAGTCGGGTTCTTTTCTGCAAACACCAAGCATCATGGCCGTGGTGGTATAGGGCTATCCAGCGCTGACGCACAATTTTATCCAGAGGATCAGCGGAAATTCCGCTGGATACTACTCCAAATATGTCTCGGTCGCCTTGGCTTTCAGTGCCCCACTTTATTCCATCCTGCTCTTTGTACTCTGCCGCGCCAACGACTTCTAGCTGCTCAAAAGAAGCGTCAATTCCCGCGTAGTAATAATCTTCTACTGAGCTAGCCCCTCCCCATCCCAATAGTTTTGCTTCAGCTTTAATGAAGTTCATCTCCGCGAATGTAATGATGTAGTATTTCATATCCTGGGCGAAGAACCGCTCACTGTCAGGCTGAGAGAAAGAAGTTACATCGAGGCCATTGAGGATATTATCGTTTCCGTCTAACCCCCAGGCATCTAGCGGCCGGGTACCCGCTAGGGTTCTTCCGAAATAAGGCGCTTCGTAGCGTACAACTACTGAGTTAGTCGTTGAGCCCGATGCCAACAGGGTGTCTTGAATAATTAGACCCGAACCTGGGTCTATCAGCGCTGGAAGTCGAGGATCGTCGTAACTTTTAAGATTGAGAATAAAGTGAAAATTAGCGTAGGGAACCACATCGGGAGACGGATCGCCAAATACGTAGCGGGCGTAGTTGAATGACCAATTTTCCTGCTGCGTGCCCCACTGCATACTGATGTTTTCGGCATTAGAACTTATCAGGTCTGCTTCGTCAGCCATTGCTTCCGTACCGTGCTGCTGAGCCAAAGATGGAAAGCCGTTATTGATACGAAGGGCAATTTTCAGCCGCAATGAATTGGCAAATTTGATCCACATGGCGTTGTCTCCGTTGAAGATAGGATCTTGCAGCAGTTGATCGCCGTCTAACGTTATACCTGTACCAGCATCCTTCAATAAATCCAGTATCTCGGTATAGATATATTCTTCCGAGCTATAACCAACAGTAGTATTGGCTTGCAGCGCGTCTTCGTAAGGTACAGGGCCAAACGTAGAAACCAATACTGAGTAAACGTAGGCTTTCCAAATTCTGGCAATATGTACCCGATTGTTGTACTCCGGGTTATCACCAAAATTATCTATGATCTCTTGGTTGTTCTTCAGAATGCTTACGTAAAACCTATCCCAGTACCCATTGAGAGAAGGGGTAAAAAAGTAGCGAGGAAACTGCCCCCCTTTTCCACCCAAATAACTGGCGTAGTTCAGATACATTTGGTCGTTCATCACTCCCCCTACTAAATCTAGTGTATTTTTGACTACGCCGGCGAATAGGTTTTCAGGGGGCGCCTTATCAAAAGAATTAGGGTCCTGGTTTAGCTCCTCAAAACCTTCAGTACAAGAAATAGTACTGAGCAGACCTATCGTGAAGGCGATGGTGTATATATGTTTATTAATCTTCATTGTTAGGTATGTTTAAAATGCTAGTTTTATGTTGAATCCAATTGTTCTGGTCGGTAGAAATGCCCCGTACTCTATACCTTGTCCATTTCCCGAAGTAGTTGCTGCTTCCGGGTCAATACCTTGAGGAGTGTTCTTGTAAAATGTCCACAGGTTACGTCCTACTAATGACACTCGCGCATCGTTGAAAGGGGTGGAGCTAAGAATCTTTTGAGGAAGATTATAGCCAAAAACCATCTCTCGCAAAATCAGGTAAGAAGCATCATAGGTGATAAGCTCTTGATTTCTCAGCGGGTCATATCCCATCACTTGCGGATTAATCCACACATTAGAATAAACGATGTTCCCGTCCTCGTCGCGTTCGGCTACATAATTGCCCTCTTCGTCTCTAACGGCTACTGCTGCTCCCTCGTACTGTGAGCCTTTGGGCCGTTCGCTATCAGCGTAGTCATTGCCAAAAAGGCCGATTCCGCGTAATTCGTTTCCATTCTCTCCGAGTATTGCTTGCGAAAAGAAGAAGTCATCCCGGCCAGGATAGGTTTCGCCCCGGTTACCGAAGTTCATAGCTTTCAGCATGGTACCCGAGTACATATCTCCCCCCATTTTTAGGTCTAGCAAGAAGTTAAAGTTGAATCCCTTGAACGAGAACGAGTTCCTTACTCCACCAATCCAATCGGGTTGGGCGTTACCAATTATCTCATTAGGGTTCCAGGCTACTCGTCCGTTACCTAGCACCAGCGGAACACCAGTTTCCGGGTCGCGAGCCTGAATATCTCCGCGGATAACTCCCAGAGGGCTGCCCACCTCGGCCCATACACCCGCATTAAACCACTGCCGAAGTAGTAGGCCATCTACCCCTTCCACCAGCGATACTACTAAAGATTCATTTTTAGACCAGTTTACGTCAACATTCCATCGGAATTTGCTTTCCAGAATGTTTGCTGACATAAATACTTCCCAACCCTTGCTTTGAATCTCACCTGCGTTAAATACTTGACTGGAAAAACCAGTTGCCGAAGTAGTCTGCGCCGGTATAATTTGGTTGATGGTTGATGATCGGTAATATGTAGCGTTCAGTGATATTCGGTTATTAAACAAGCCAGTTTCTAATCCATATTCCCAGGAAGAAGTTAGCTCGGGCTTTAAATCCGGATTATTCCTTCTACTCTGGAGGGCTAGCCAAGCCGTATTGTTATAAATACCGCCATAAGTATAGTTCGTTAGTACGTTATAAGGGTCAGCGTCACTACCTACCTGCGCGTATGATACCCGTAATTTACCAAATGAAAGCAGTGGACTTTCGCCAATTAATTCAGAAAATACAATGCTAGTACCTACCGAAGGATAGAAGTAGGAATTATTATCGGGGGGTAAGGTAGAAGACCAGTCATTCCGGGCCGTAAGGTCTACGAAGAATGTTCCATTGTACCCTAAAGATAAAGAGCTAAATAGTGAGTTTATTCTTTTTTCAGAATCTGCTTCCCTAGCATCCGGAATCGCATTAGAATTGGCTAAACTTTTTACGTCCTGAACTAATAACGCATTAATCCGGGTTTCTCGAAACGACCGCTTTAGATCAAAGCGGTTTGCACCTGCTAAGAAGTTTACCGAAAAGTCCTCAAATCTTTTCTCGTAAGTAAGGGTAGCCTCATAGTTCCAGTTCTGGAATGCCCGATCGTACGTACGGTAGTAGCCGTCAATGTCGTAGGCAGCTCCTGAATTGTTGAATTCATCGCCGGTGATATTATTTACGTCCCCCAATACCTTACCACGAATATTCAGTCCATCTATGATTTCGTAACCTAGTGTTATATTACCAATAATGTGGTTGCTAACATCTTGATTACTATTTTCATATAGATTCCACAGAGGGTTATTAAAAGGACCTCGGAATCTGAATGCCTGTCCTTGATTATCTTTATACGGCGATAGGTTGGCAATATTCATGTCGGGCCGCATATACATATAGTTGTTGGCCGGATTACGCTCACTACCATTCTGATACAAGCGGTTCTTTACTTGGTTATACGTATAGAGAATGCTGACATCAGTAGAGAATTTATCTGAGAATTGCTGCGATCCTCTAAACGTCAAGTTATGTCTGGATTGATCCTCGAAGTTATCAATAGTAAACTCAGATTGGGTATTGGTATACGAAAGGCGAAAAGACGAGCCATTGTCATTTGCTTTTTCCAATGAAACCCCGTTCGTAAAGGTAATACCTGTCTGATAGAGGTCTTTCACATTACTCAATTTTGGAGTATAAGATCCAATCTCGCCGTTATAGGTAATCACGTCCTGACCCAGCATGGGTGAGCCATACGATCGGGTAAATACGCCAACCATTGGCAAACCAGTTTCCGGATCAATGTGGTTAGGGTTAAGTGCCATGCGGCCGTTACTACCTGAACCGTACACGTACTGATAGTAAGGGTACTCCCGGTTAGAGACGAAGCTCGTATTGGAATTAATACTTATGCCCAGCCCTTCTTTAGACTTACCCGTTTTGGTAGTGATCAAAACCACCCCGTTGGATGCCCTTGAGCCGTACAATGCCGCTGCATTCGGGCCTTTAAGTATCTCAATACTTGCAATATCATCCGGATTGATATGACTAATGGGGCTACCGTAATCAATATCATCGCCACTATTCCATACTGAAACTGAAGCATCACCTTGAGAGTTGTCAAGTGGCACCCCGTCCACTACGTACAATGGCTGGTTAGTACCGGTTACTGAGGTTATTCCCCGGATAACCACGCGATTAGAACCAGTTGGAGTTCCTGAGTTAACTACCTGTACTCCCGCAGCTCTTCCCGAAAGTGAGTTGATAAAGTTAGTAGATCTGGCTTCGGACATGTCTTCTGTGTCAACCGATTGGCGG
>CAKZPJ010000516.1 GCA_937138955.1 uncultured Flammeovirgaceae bacterium
CATGAAATGTTTGGCAGGCTTTCTAAGCCCAAACCATTAAAGAGACATCATATTTTGTCTACAAATGTTGGCGATATAGATGAAATGGTTGACTCGGTGGAGAAAAGGATCAAGGAAGTTGAAGAAAGCGGACATTTTAATATCCAACCTCTGACGAAAAATGACACTACCGTTTCTTTTTATCTCAACGACAAGAAATCTACTGTATGGTCAGCCTTAGTGATCCACAACGAAAATATAGAATTATTACTTGGAGGGCAATTTGTATTGAAGCCTGAATAGACTAACTTAATCTAAACACTACAACACATTAACACCATAATACAAAGCACTAGCTGCCAAACAGCGAATCAACAAACTCCATTTTGTTGAAGACCTGTAAGTCTTCTATTTTCTCTCCTACGCCGATGTACTTCACCGGAATTTTAAACTGATCGGAAATACCAATGACTACGCCACCTTTGGCCGAACCGTCTAGTTTGGTAATTGCTAGGGCGGTTACTTCGGTAGCTTTGGTAAATTCGCGAGCCTGAAGGAAGGCATTTTGTCCAGTGCTACCATCCAATACCAGCAGTACTTCGTGGGGAGCTTCGGGTACAAACTTCTGAATTACTCGCTTGATCTTGGAAAGCTCATTCATCAGATTCACCTTATTATGCAAGCGTCCGGCAGTATCCACAATCACTAAATCAGCTTTCTGCTCTACACCTTGCTTCACCGCATCGTAGGCTACCGAAGCCGGATCGGTATTCATGCCGTGCGAGACGACGGGTACATCCACTCGTTCACCCCAAAGTTTGAGTTGATCAACGGCTGCTGCTCGAAAAGTATCAGCCGCCCCTAAAATCACATTCTTTCCTCGCTGCTTAAACTGATGAGCCAACTTGCCAATGGTCGTTGTTTTACCAACTCCATTTACACCAACTACTAACACCACGTGCGGTTGATGATCTTCCGGGATACGAAAATCAGTAGCTTGAGTGGTAGTATGGCTACCATCAGCTTCGGTTAGTAGGGCAGCAATTTCTTCCCGCAGAATACGGTCTAGCTCGGAAGTGTTGAGGTATTTATCGCGGGCGACCCGGGCTTCGATTCGGTCAATGATTTTAACCATCGTATCTACGCCCACATCGCTAGTGACCAGCACTTGCTCTAGCTCGTCCAGTACTTCCTCGTCAACCGTAGCCTTTCCCGCAATGGCTTTACCCATCTTCTCAAAGAAGCTCTGCTTCGATTTTTCCAGCCCCTTATCCAGGGTTTCTTTTTTATCTTTAGAAAATAAACCAAAAAGTGCCATGCCAGTTAAAAATTGATAATGGATAATCGAAAGTTAAAACCCTATAATTAGCACTAAATATTCCTCCTTTCTTAAAGTGGGGGTAGGGGGATTTTAATATTAATTGTATCGTCCGCTTGAACTACGTGACGATGATGTCAAAAATATACAAAAAAAGCCCTGAACGGGCTAAATCACTTTACGGTAAAACGAAAAGATTCTATTTCTTGAAATGTTCTTTCACGTTATCTACCGGAACCATTTCTTCCTTAAAAGTATAAGCCCCAGTCTTATCAGACTTCACCGCCTTGATTACTTTGGCAAAGCCTTTTCCGGTGTTGGATCGTAGAGTTGCAACGGTTTTCTTAGCCATAATTATTTAATTTCTTTATGAACAGTATATTTTTTCAAAATAGAATTATACTTCTTACGCTCCATCCGCTCGGGAGTGTTCTTCCGGTTTTTGGTGGTGATGTAACGGGAAGTACCGGGTTGACCACTCGTTTTATGTTCGGTGCATTCTAGAATTACCTGAATGCGGTTACCTTTTCCTTTCTTAGCCATAGTCGGTAATCGTTATATAGTTACTAGATTTGCGCGGTTCCTTTGGCGCGGGCCTTTTTCAGCACAGCAGTGATACCATTCTTATTAATTGTTCGCAACGTAGAAGTTGCTACGCGAATAGTGACCCACTTATCTTCTTCAGGCAAATAAAACCGCTTACGTTGTAAGTTAGGGGAAAACTTCCGCTTAGTTTTATTATTCGCCTTCGATACGTTGTTTCCCACGCGAGGGCGCTTACCGGAAATCTGACAAACCTTAGACATATCTTAATTTTTTTTCGTCTTCTAAATTCAGGGTTGCAAATATCTAAAATTCTCCTTAGAAAGAAAAATTCATCTATTTGTTTTTCATTCTGTATTAAGCAAATTTGTAAAGTAATAGTTCAAAATACCGAAGTGTTATAGTTCGTAGTATTAAGGTGTTAGCGTTTTGTATGATCGCAAGGCTCTAGTTTTGAGTTTATTCTCCATAATCAACCCAAAAAATAGCACTATAGCAACATAACACTCAATACCATAACACTAAGTTCTATGACAGAAACAACAATAAGCTCACAGGAAGCCATTGCACTAGAAGAAAAATACGGAGCGCATAATTATCATCCTTTACCCGTGGTTCTCTCCCGCGGTGAAGGTGTATTGGTTTGGGATGTAGAAGGCCGAGAGTATTATGATTTTCTTTCCGCTTATAGTGCAGTGAATCAGGGGCATTGCCATCCCCGTATTGTCCAGGCTCTTACTGAACAAGCTCAGAAGCTCACACTAACTTCCCGGGCTTTCTATAATGATACCCTCGGACGCTACGAAAAATTTATTACCGAGCTATTTGGCTACGACCGCGTACTGCCCATGAATACCGGAGTAGAAGGTGGTGAAACGGCGGTAAAGCTGTGCCGCAAATGGGCTTACGAAGTGAAAGGAGTATCCGCGAATCAGGCGAAAATTATTTTTGTGGAAGGTAACTTTTGGGGTCGTACTTTAGGAGCCATTTCATCTTCCACTGATCCCAGTAGCACTTCCGGTTTTGGTCCGTTTATGCCAGGTTACGAAATTATTCCTTACAATGACTTAGCTGCTCTAGAAAACGCGCTGCGAGACTCAAACGTAGCCGGCTTTATGGTCGAACCTATTCAGGGCGAAGCCGGAGTGGTAGTACCCGATGCCGGATACTTGAAGCAAGCCTACGAATTATGCCAGAAACACAACGTGCTGTTTATTGCCGACGAGGTGC
>CAKZPJ010000517.1 GCA_937138955.1 uncultured Flammeovirgaceae bacterium
GCTGGATTCTACCTTTCATCAGGCATATTTTCGCCGGGCAAAGGTCAAATCCAAGCTCAATGCGCTGGAGGCGGCCTACGAAGATTATAGTACCGCTATTATCATTAATCCCCAACCAGTGTATTATAATAATCGCGGCATTAATTTAGCGATACGAGATCAGATGCAGGCGGCTATTCAGGATTATGATAAAGCTTTAGCCTTGGACTCTACCTACGCTCAGGCGTTGCTCAATAAGGGCGTAGCTCAGTAGCATCGGGGGCAGTACGATGGGGCCTGCCAGAATATGCAGCAGGCTTATCAATTGGGACTAAAGATGGCCCTTCCCTTTTTAGAACAAGAATGCGGCTACCAACCTACTACCGAACCATGAAAAAACTTTTAGTAATCACTACCCTGCTTCACCTTACCTTCCTATCCTGTAGTCAGGATCAGGCCAATACCGCTCCAATGGCTACTGCCCAATCCTACTCTGTGGAGAATGCAAGCCTCGGCAGTGGCGATATTTCTGAGATACTAGAAAATGCTTTAGGGGCGGTGGTAACGGTAGCGGTATACGAAACCTTGCCCGCTAATCGTCAGCTAGGTTTCCGGGGTGGTTCTACCATTTCGGAAGAAGCCTACCGCAAAGCCCTGGACTTAACCGGAGCGGCCGGTTCCGGCTCGGGATTTATTATTGAGTACGACGGAACACCCTACGTAGTAACCAATGCCCACGTAGTAGAGAATGCCTCGGATGAGGAAGGTAGCATTGCCATATTTACATTTGACCGAACCAAATACAATGTTCAGGTAGTAGGAGGAGATTCCTTCTACGATATTGCCGTACTGGCGTTTGTCGATCAACCCTCGGATGATCTAAAAACTTTACAATTTCGTGAGTCCGAACCCCGCATTGGTGAGCGGGTATACGCTATCGGGAATCCGGGAGGGGAATATCCCTACACCGTCACCGATGGTATCATCAGTGCCAAGAACCGGGTGCGGGGTGGCTTGACTGGTAAGTTTGGTTTTCTGCAAACCACCGCCACAGTGATCTGGGGTAATAGCGGAGGCCCATTAGTAGATGAACGGGGTGATGTTACCGGCATAAACTCTCAGATTGCCTTCACCTCCGCACCGGATGGAGATGCCATCTGGCTGTCGCAAATTAATTTCGCTCTGGAAGCAGCCCTGTCAGAACGGCTAGTGGGCGATATTATAGAAAACGAAGGCCGGGTACAACGAGCCTATCTGGGGTTAGAACTAGCCCAACGTTATCAGATGGTGGAGTACCCTGGGGGCTACGGAGTAAAGGAGATTGACGAACGGCCGGTCATATCCGGTACCATTCTCCGGTCACCGGCATCTCGCTGCTGTGGTAATTTGGTAGGCAGTACGGTGGTACAGATTAACGACCAGGAAGTAAACAATCTAGAAGAAGCTTTAGGAATTCTGGAAAGCTTAAAACCTAATACTGAAGTTCAAATAACTACGGAAATCAATGGTAGTCGGGCGACTCAAACCATTAATGCTACCTTGTTGGCTACCGAAGAACTGGAGCAGCTAGCGCAGCACTTCTTAGAAAGCATTGACGAAATTACGGTGGACTATAACGCCCCCTACGTGTCCTTTACCTCAACCCCTAATGCCTTTTACGAGCAGCAAGGACGGCAGTATCAGAAAACACAGCAGCCAGTAAATAACCGCCAGCAG
>CAKZPJ010000518.1 GCA_937138955.1 uncultured Flammeovirgaceae bacterium
AATTTTCAATCAGCAATCTTGGAACCCTCGGGTCCCGGATACCCCGGAAATTATCCGGGGCCGGGGAAGCAATCAGCAAAATGTCTCGGACTTGATCTGAGTTTAGTAAAATAACACAATGCGAAATCCTTTTCAGCGGTCGTTTACGGATGAGGAGCTCAGGCTCATTGATTTTCTAGCTACCTTTCAGTTGTTTGAGCAGCTTACCGCCAAGGAGAAATCGGCCTTCTTTTCTTATTTGTACCTCAGAAAGTATAAGGAGGATGAAGTAGTGTTCTTTCGGAAAGATCCTAGCCATGCACTTTACTTGGTGAAAAGTGGTCGGATCGCCTTGCTTATCGATGAGGGGCAAGATTTTGAAACGCTGAATGTTGTTTCTAGTGGACAGTCGTTCGGTAACAACAGCTTGTTGGTAAAGACCCAACGCTCCTACAGTGCGGTAGTTCGTTCAACTTCTGCCGAACTATACGTAATTCCTCACGTGAATATTCAGGATGTATTCGCCAACAATCCTCGAATTAAAGCAAAAATGTTAGCCTCTCTGGGTGAAGTGTATGATGCTTACCTACAAGATTTGTTTCACGTATACCGCTCGGCTAAGGGCTTTTTTAATCTTAATCAGGTGAGCGCCAATATTTAGGCAATCCGGTTTGGGTTTGTCTCTATCCTGATTTAGATTGCGTATGCTTATATTTTTTAAACCAAAATCAACCTAGTTTATGAAAGTTACAGTAGTAGGAGCGGGCAACGTAGGTGCTACCTGCGCCGATGTACTAGCTTACCGCGAAATTGCTAACGAAGTCGTAGTTGTCGATATCAAAGAAGGGCTAGCGGAAGGAAAAGCCCTCGATATATGGGAAAAGGCCCCTATTAACCTGTACGATACTCGCACAGTAGGAGCTACCAACGATTACAGCAAAACTGCTGGATCAGAAGTAGTGGTAATTACTTCAGGCTTACCCCGCAAACCGGGTATGTCGCGCGATGACCTGATCGGTACCAATGCCAAGATTGTAAAATCGGTAACGGAAAACGTTATTGAACACTCGCCAGAGGCCATTATTATTGTGGTATCTAATCCACTGGATGTGATGACCTATCAGGCGCATCTAACTTCTAAGGCGCCTCGCACCAAGGTGATGGGCATGGCGGGTATATTGGATACTGCTCGTTACCGCGCATTTTTGGCCGAAGCCTTGGACGTTTCTCCTAAAGATATTCAAGCGGTGCTGATGGGTGGCCACGGCGATACAATGGTTCCGCTACCTCGCTACACCACCGTAGGTGGTATTCCGGTAACCGAACTGATCAGCGACGAAGAATTAGAGGCTATTGTGCAGCGCACCAAGACCGGTGGGGGAGAGCTAGTCAAGCTAATGGGCACCTCGGCTTGGTACGCTCCTGGTTCCGCCGCCGCACAAATGGTAGAAGCCATTGTACGCGATCAGCGACGAGTATTTCCGGTATGTATTCAGTTGGATGGTGAGTACGGTATTAGCGACTGCTACTTGGGAGTTCCGGTTATTCTGGGCAAGAACGGGGTAGAGAAAGTGATAGAGTTGCAGTTGAATGATGATGAAATGGAATTACTGAAAACCTCGGAGCAGCACGTGCGAGAAGTGATGAAGATCTTAGAGGACATGTAATTTAAGTGGAAAATTGACACCGGGTTGCCGGGCGATGGAAAGTTGATAATGAGTAATGACTTTAGGCTATTAATAGGATATAATTGATAACTAAGGTCTATGATTTGTTCACTATCAATTTTCCGTTTTCAACTGTCAATTTTACTATTGTTTATCGTTGCTTGTCAACCGTCCACGACATCGGAGAGCACCATAGCTCCATTGGAAACTAAGCACTCAACTACTACCGATTCGTTAGAAGGCAAATCACTGTCTCAGATAACTCTTCTCGCCCAGCAGATTCAGCAAGTGCGACAGTTACAGGAGCAATTTCGTAAAGATTTGGACAGTCTTTACACACGGAATGGAGTACAAAGTCAAACTGATACGCTAGAAAATATTTACTTCATGCTAACCGATGCGCAAACGGCTTGGATCGTTCTACGAACGCAGTATCCCAGTGAGTTTGATAGTACAGGCCTTACCAGTGATACCGTACCAACCCCAGATTTTGAATCGTCTCTAGAAACGGTGCAGCAAGCTTTAAGCAGTAGCATTAATCGAGCAGAACGTTGGCGCACAACTCAACCGAAATAGCTTACTAACAGTTGCTAGGCATCGCCAAAAATTTCGGCTAACTTCTCTTCCAAAGCTGATCCTCGTAGGTTTTTAGCGATAATCTTTCCATCCGGATCAATGAGCACCGTGGCCGGAATAGCATTAATATTGTATAAACGGGCGGCCTGCGAATCGAAGTACTGCAAATCAGAAACGTGCTCCCAGGTCAACTGATCTTTCTCAATGGCTCCTACCCAATCTTCTTTAGAACGATCTAGCGAAACCCCGTAAATCTCGAAGCCTTCGTCTTTGTACTTCTTGTACATTCGCACTACGTTGGGGTTTTCCATTCGGCAGGGTTTGCACCAAGCGGCCCAAAAGTCAATCATCACGTATTTGCCTTGCAAAGAAGAAAGGCTCACCGTATCTCCTGCGGGATTCGGTAGTTGAATGTCAGGGGCAGGCATTCCGATAGCTAGTGATCGTAGACTTTCTACCTGAGCTACAAATTGTTTAGTATAAGGCGAATCAGGAAGATCCTTCTGAAACTTGGTAGCTAGTTCATCCAAAAAGGGGAATTCTTTCTCAGCATCTAGAAAATTGACAGCGTACAGGGCAGCAATAGAGCTGCCCATATCCCGAATCTTACTTTTAATCTTTTCGTTGTTTTGCTGTTCAATCTGAAGGTATTGCTCTTCAATCTGCTGCATCTTTTCAATCTCATTTTCGGAGCGAGCCTTCATAAAATCGGCATTGAGTTCGTTTACGCTTTGCTGAAAATCGCGCATAATATCATTGACTTCGTAAAAATAGTCAGTATCTCTGGAGCCGCTTACCTCTACCAGCCCATCCGGACGATTGCCGTCAGCAGTTATCTGCACATCCTCCTTGTCAAGAATCAGGTTTACATACTGCCGGTCGTATAGATTAAGGCGATAAAAACCCGGGTCTTCGTTTTTCATGCTGTAGCGAAAAGTAGAGTCACTGGAAACCATCAGGGTATCTACCACATCTATATTTTGTTCGCCTATTTTTTCAAGTACCACATAGCCTTCGCTCGAGGGATTTTTGATTTTACCTTCAATTTGTACATAGCCATCATTTTCGTTGGCAGTCTGCGCTGAATCAGTAGTTTGTGAACAGGCGGCTGCCACAAAAATACTGATGCTCATGAGCAGGGAATGGATATTATTCATTTGAGTATATCTTCAGATTTGAAAAACTATTTGTTAACCTAATTCTTTTCTTAACAGTTCATTGGCTACTTTGGGGTTAGCCTTCCCCTGGCTTCTTTTTATCACTT
>CAKZPJ010000519.1 GCA_937138955.1 uncultured Flammeovirgaceae bacterium
AGGCAAGGAACTATTCCTTTACGAACTATGCGTAAAAATAGGAGTATCATTTTCTACGCAGCGATGTAAAGTAGATTCTTAGGGTAATTTCATTACGGGTCTATAATTTTTTGTAGAATACACTTCATATACTCATCGTTCCAACCTGCGATTTTACGCTTGGTCTTGAAGCTACCCTTCATTTGTTTGTCCTCTTGGATGATACGCATGGCTAGTTTGCGTACCGTAGCCAAATTGACCGGCCCCTGCCCCGTACTCACTTTAGATTGGTCTTCACCAAAAGCCACATCAAGCACCCAATGTAAATTATTCTCAATACCCCAGTGATTACGTGACCACTGTAGCACCTGTTGGGCTGTAGCATTGGCGAGGCTACATAAGTAATAACGTCGCTGAATAGTACTTTTTCCTTTGCTTTCTCGTTCACTCTCCACCACGGCGATACTACCTAGTTGCTTCCAATCAGCAGTCCCGTCAATCCATTGTAATTGATTGCTCACATAGCAGCTACGCCGCTCTAATCTGCCATGCCCGAAGTCTACTTCCGTATGCCAATCGTCGCTTGGATAACCTTCCAGTGCTTGGTGTAATCGGTCTCTGATCTGTTCATAAAGAAAGCCATTGTTACCCTTCAGTGCTAACAAATAGTCAGCGTGCTCATCAATAATTTTCTCAGCAATACCAGGGCTACACCCCATCGCATCAATACTCACTAAGCTGCCGCTAACGTCCAACTGCGCTAGTAATTTAGGTATAGCCGTTTTCTCGTTACTCTTGCTATCCACAGTTTGCTGGCCTAGCGTGAGTCCTTCTCCGTTGAGCCAAGCACTTACCACATGCAGATTACCTTGGGAGTCATTTCCAGTACCTCGCATTTGTTTACCATCCAGACTAATATGTTTGTCAGCTAACTCCGCTACTATTTCCTGCCCATACTGCCGAAGACAGCTTTCTAACGCCGAAGCATCCAGCCGTTCGAAAACACGCCATAGGGTCACCGAGGAAGGAATTCCATTGGGTAGCTTAAGAAAGTCCTTCAGCATATCGCACTTATAGTGACCATAGGAAGCAATTTCATGGTAGTGCTGAGCCCCAGCTATTGTGCCACAGAGTACTAACATGATAATATCCTCCAGTAAGTGAAGTCGGCAACGGGCTATACGAGGGTCTTCTAATTGGGAAAACATAGCATAGAGTGTCATACTCGCTAAGTTCGCCCTTACTCCCTATCTTTACAACCTATAATGAAATCGCCCTATATATTGGTCTAAAATAGCGGTATGCTAAACAAAGAAAAAATACTGGGTATCATAAGTGAACATCAATCTTCATTGCAGCAGAAATACCCTCTAAAAAGCATCGCACTCTTTGAATCTTACGCTAGAGGAGAACAACAAATTGATAGCGATATTGATCTGCTGGTTGACTTCACTCGGCCCGTAGGAATGGAGATCGTAGATTTAGCAATTGAACTGGAGGAAATTTTACGGCAAAGGGTAGATATTATTACCTACAATGCAATTAAAAACCGTCTGTATCATCGTATTAAAGACGAGCTAGTTCACTTTATTTGAGTATACAACAAGTTGGGTTAAATCCCTATAAACTAGTTGAGAGAGCACATTCTCTCATAAGCAAAAGTGATTGAGACCCCGGAATTCGCAGAGCCTCATCCGGGTATAACCTCATCTTTGCAGAATTGTCGTACACCCGATTTATCGGGTGGTTAGCATTAGCGGATTCTTTTTTGTTAACTTTGGGGTTTATTTAGCCTTAA
>CAKZPJ010000520.1 GCA_937138955.1 uncultured Flammeovirgaceae bacterium
TATCGGTCGTTAAAGGCTGCACTCGCCTTTTCAGAATACTGCTGATAGTACTTAGCATCTTCCGGGCGATCGAGGATATCAGCCATCTGAGAAAATAGGCGAGTAAAATCTACTAGGTAGCCCGAGGCCAATATATCGCCTTCAGTTTTGGTTTCTACGGGTTTGTGGTCGTCAATACCAAAATTTAGGGTGTGGTTATCGGCATTGCGAATCAGGTGATTAAGATATTTTTTCATGGTCGGGTAGTATCGCTCCAGAATAGTGGAGTCACCAGTATAGCGATATAAATCCCAAGTGATGAGTACCAAAGCCCCTTCCCACTGGGGGCCGTAGCCTAACGGGCGTAACTCCGGGTCTTTGCCGTACTCGTAGCCCCAGCCGCTACTGGGAATCACGCCGGGCAAATCGCCACTTTCTTGCTGCTCATCCACAAAATCATCCAGCCACTTCAGATACGAGCGTACCATATCGTAGGTAAACAATCCGGTTTCAGATACCAGGTGAGCGTCGCCCGTCCAGCCGATCTTCTCCCGGTGGGGGCAATCGGTCGGTAGTCCGTGGTAATTGCCGATGAACGACCACTGCATATTTTGCTGAAGCTGATTTAAGGCGGGGTCGGAGCAGGCAAAGCTTCCGGTTTGCTCAAAGTCGGTATACAGCACCACTCCCGTAATAGTCTCTAAGGTTGGTGGAGTAGGTAACCCACGAACTTCTATGTACTGAAAGCCATGGTAGACAAAGCGAGGTTCCCAAACTTCTACTCCTTCACCTTTTAAGGTGTAACGATCGGTTTGGGCATCGCCACTTTTCAGGAAACGTAGAATCTGCTTCTGTTCTACTCTACCATCAGAAAATAGCTTTTCGCCCATCTTCATACTCACTTCTGTGCCCCGTGGTCCAGCTACCTTCAGACGGGAATAACCGGCGATATTTTGTCCCAAGTCGAACACCCACACCCCCGGCTGCACTTCGGTAACCGAAACCGGATGAATCTCTTGCTGGGCTTTAATTGGCGGAATCATCTGCGCTCGTAGTTGTCCTTTGGGATCCGAGCTAGTTACTACATCTTTCCAGTCGTTGTCATCAAACCAAGCTTCGCTCCAACCCAGTATTTCTAGGCGGGCATCGTAGGTTTCGCCGTTACGGATGCCGTCGAATCTGATAGGTCCCTGGTTGGTAGTTTTCCAGCTCGCGTCCGAAACTACTCGTTGAATGCTTCCCAAATCATCGGTAATTTCCAGTTGACAGATTGCTTCAGGGTAGCTACGCCAGGGTGCTTGGTTAAAGCCCCAAACGGCATTCGCAAAGTGGTTGTACCAGCCGGTACCCAATACAATACCCACTGTATTTTCTCCCGATTGCAGCAAGTCAGTAATGTCGTGAGTAAGGTAACGTACTGATTTATCGTAGCGAGTTTTCACTGGATCAAGCAGGTGGTCGCCTACTTTTTGTCCGTTGATGTATAACTCAAAGTAGCCTAAACCAGTAACGTAAGCCCGGGCACTGACCGGAATCTTTTCTAGACGAAAGTTCTGACGGAAATACGGAGCGGGCTTGCTTTCTTGTAACGTATCGGTAAAGTCAGGGTGCCGAATCCATTGAGCTTGCCAGTCAGACGAATCCAGTAACGCCATTTCCCAGTGTGCCGGAGTGCTCCACGCTGATTCGTTTTCGTGGTTATCCCATACTTTCACTTTCCAGTAACACTGCTGGCGAGAATTCAACGGTTGACCTTGGTACGTGAGGTGGCGGGATTCTCGCGAAGGTATACGTCCACTGTCCCACAAATCGCCTTCATTATTCGCTAAGGCCTCGGGTGAGGAAGCTACCAGAATATGATAGGCGGTTTGCTGAGTGTTCTGAGTATCTGACCGCAACTTCCAGGCGAGGGTAGGTTCTTTGGCGTCAATTCCCAGCGGGTTTTCCAGGTATTCGCACCGAAGACTTTCTACTGCCAGCCCTTGAGCACGTCCTTCTAAAGAATTTAGTAAGCTGGCTAGAAACAATACTAATGCTAGCGAGTAAAATGAGGTTACTGGATTTTTCAACATATGTGTGGACAGATATTCATAATTTTTGACTCAGGAAAGAACAGGATGCTTGGTTCTCATTATTGCGTTAACTTAGTTTGATAAGATACTCCACTAATTATGCACAAGCTATTACTACTATTCTATTCCTTATTACTTTGGGGTTGCGCTTCTTCATCAAAAGAAATGTTACCACCTCCCAACATTATTTGGATTAATGCCGAAGATATTGGCCCCGCTTTCGGCTGCTATGGCGACGACTACGCAACCACGCCTAATATCGATAAGATGGCCGAAAATAGCATCCTGTATCGTCATGCCTACGCCACTGCTCCCATTTGTGCCCCGTCGCGCTCTTGTCTGATTTCCGGTGTTTACGCCACTTCTTTAGGCACGCAACACCTTCGGATGGAAACTACCAAACCAGATTTCATTGAAACCTTTCCTGAATACTTGCGCGATAGTGCGAATTATTTCACAACCAATAACGGAAAAACTGATTTTAATTTTAGTCCGGAAGGAGTATGGGATTATTGGAAAGGGGACATAGCTCCCTGGCGCAATCGCCCGGAAGAAAAACCTTTCTTTAGCATGTTCACCATCGGGGCCACCCACGAAGGGCGCGGTAACTCTATTGAACGTCATCAGGAAGCTACCGCTCAGTTACCTGAGAACATGCTACATGATCCAGCCAATGCCCCGGTGCCACCGTACTATCCCGATACGCAGGAGACGCGAGAACTCTGGGCTCGGTACTATGATTTAATTACCGAATTCGACCGACAGGTGGGTGAAATTTTAGATAGTCTGGATGCAGACGGCCTTACCGAAAACACAATTGTTTTTGTCTTTGCCGATCATGGGTTTGGGTTGCCTCGTTACAAACGCTGGCTCTACAAAACCGGATTGCATGTTCCTTTGCTAGTCCATATTCCTGAAAAGTATCAGCACCTGGCTCCGCAGGCGATGGGTACGGAAACCGAACGACTGGTCAGCTTTGTGGATTTTGCGCCAACAACGCTTAATCTGGCTGGAGTAACTATTCCTGAACATATGCAAGGGCAAAAATTTTTGGGAGAAACAGTAGCTGAACCTCGCGATTATGTGTACGGAGCCCGCAGCCGGGCTGACGATATGTACGAAATGTCGCGGGCTGTGCTGAATGATCGCTACATCTATATTCGTCACTATATGCCATACCTGCCCTATATTCAGCCTGGTTTTATTTCGGGCGATCAAAAAGAAAGTTACCGCTTACTTCGGCAGTATAAAGAAGCGGGCACACTGTCTGATGAATCTATGGAGATGTGGCAATCCAAACCAGCCGAAGAACTGTACGATTTACAACAAGATCCGCAGGAGTTAACCAACCTAGCTAATGCTGATGATTACCAAAGTGTTAAACAGGATTTACACAATCAGCTTAACGAATGGATGGTAGAAAAAAAAGATATTGGCTTGCTATATGAAACCGAAATGCTGCTACGAGCTGAGAATTCTTCTCCCTACGAAGTTGCCCGTAACTCATTTGATACTAAGCAGGTACTGGAAGCTGCCGAAATGGTTGGCAAGGCTGATCCGCAGGAGCTCGCTACCGCTTTGGAAAGCTCAGATAGTGGGGTACGATTTTGGGCGATGGTTGGTTTGCGGGATTCGGGAGAAGAAGCTAGTGCGTATCAATCGCCAATACAAGCCGCATTAGAAGATGAATCGGCTGCCGTGCAGTTGATGGCGGCGGAAACGCTGTGCCTGCTAGGTAACTGCGAACCTGCTTACCCAGTTTACGAGAAGTGGCTGAGCGACGAACGTAATTGGCTGGCGTTGCAAGCAGCGAGAAGTCTACAGCTCATTGGTGAAAAGTCTTGCCCCCTAGTATCGCAGATGCAGGAGAAAATTAAAAGCATGATGAACCCTCCGGGTGAACGGCGTAAGTACGTAGACTTCAACTATGCTTCGTTTACTGGCTGGGCGTTAGAAGAGGCATTGAAGAACTGTGGGGCGGAAGTGCCTTGATTTATAGGTTGAAAGTTAAAAGGTTACAGGTTTAAGGTCATCTATACTTGTAACCTTTAGCCAATTTTACGGATACCACGCTTATAATACTTTCTAAAAGTTACATTGGTAGAAATGAGAGGAATACTGCTACTGGTTACGCTTTGTTGGCTATTAACGAGCTGTGGTTCTTCAGTACCAATTACTTTTCACGGACAAAGTTTTTACAAATACTTAGAAGCTGTTTGAGTTAACTCTTCTTGTTTCTTAGGAATCTTTTTCCGCCACTCGTCGGCTTTTTTTCGCACCGTAGCGTAGGCTACGCCACTCAAAAAGAGCCTAGATTGACAAAAAAATCTCTCCTAATAAATCAAAAAATATAACTCAAACAGCTTCTAAGAAAAATCGAGCAGCAGTTATTATTCGGTTCCGGCAGTAATTCAGCAACGGTGGCGGTTAGTGAGTATCAATGGCGATTCTGCGCCGCTCGGCGTGAAGCTAGCCGAACACAATTCTTTCATTTATTTCCGAACGAGTCGGGAGAGTAGAGGTAAATATCAGTTCGGGGGGAAGATAACGCAGGGCTTTTGGGGCGAGTATACGTTTGACGAAGAAGGCTCTATTGAGATATTGATGATGAAAGGTATGGAGAAGGTTAAATCAGACAGCGCAGGAAGTTTAGAGAGGTTATTTGAACGCATACTAATAAATGCTGCGACCTACGAAATTACTGGCGAGAATATGATACTATATTCTCCAACTGACACTTTGGGATTTGTTTTGCCTAAGCCGAATACTTCTAGATAATCTTGCACTTAAAAGAGCTGCATTTCTTGGCTTCGGTTAACGTTTACAGGTTTAAAGTTCGGACAACCTTAAACCTGTAACTCTTTAACTTGTTAGTTTTCAAAAATAATTACCTGCCCGTCACCTTCCGAACTCACTATAAATAGGTCTTTGCCGTTGGGACTATCTTTAGCGGGAATGAAGAGTAAACCTTCGGGAGCATCACCGCTTTTTAGAACCTGTAAGAACACGGGATAGTAAGGGTCACTTACATTATATACCACTACAGCATCTACTCGCTCCAGACCAATAAAGGCAATAGTATGCTCACCGATTCTTCCTATCACTACCCCTTCAGGTTCTACGCCTTTGGCATCGCTGCGACCGTCTTCGTACAAACCTTCCGCAATGATGATGTCTTCTATTTCGTTGCCGCTATCGTATACTTGCATTCCGGTGCCACCGTCCCAGATACTAAACGAGCGAGCACCATAAGAATACAGTTCTTCGTAAGCACCGTCGCCATCAGTATCGCCCAACGTAGTGGTAATTTCTAAGCGGCCCAGATTTTCTTCCTGCTGTAGCGTAGCCGCATTCGGAAAAGCAGTTTCATCTAGCATCAAGTCTTCCACTCGCTCTTCTTCCGAGAAACCGTCGTAGTCACGGGCGTCACCTTCGTTGGCGGTGACCACGTAGTTAGTACCCATTGACTTATAGGCTTCAATAGCATCGGGCTGATACATTCCGAAAGCAGGGCGGGGAGACTGCTGAATTATACCGTCTTCGTCACTGGCGTCGATGGCATTTTCCGCCAAGCTATAGTCTTTAAATCCGAGCGGGAATATTCCAGTAATAGTTTTAGTTACCAGATCAATACGGGCTAGTCCGTTATTTTCCTGAAGTGATACCCAGGCTACCAGTGAGTTGTCCGATACGGTAATATACTCGGGTTCAGTATCTTCAGCTAAGTTAGCGTGAGGACCAAATACTCGATAACCATCGTGCTCCAGAGCTTCTTCGGCACTATTGAATCCTTCAAAACCCAGCGTAGTAACGGCAAACGAAGAGTGAATTTGAATAATAGATACCGAACCCTCTGGATCATCCGTATATTCGTCATTGGGTTCGCCTTCATTGGCTACCAAAGCAAATTGGCCATTGGGACTGAATGTAACCATATCGGGTAGTGCGCCAACAGTTACATTACTAACTTCAGACAAGTCTTCAGTATCGAAAAATACAACCACACCTGGGTGAGTAGCTTCTTCAGCTTCTACTGCTGCGGCTAGCAAGCCTTTGCTAACCGCTACACTATTTACTCCGGCTCCGTAGGGAGTTATATCAATACTTTTTACCAATGTAGGGCTAGTAGGATCGGATAAATCAACCACGTCGATGCTTGATTGGTCACCCGCATTATTTACTACGAACAGTTGCTTGGTTTTAGGATCATAGGCTGAGATCTCAGCGGCACCCTCTGATTCGCCATTAGCCTCCAATACGATAGCACCAATTTTAGAAAAGGCTATTTCTTTGGTTTCGTTGTCATCAGGATGAAGCTCATTCAGTATCTCATCAATAATTTGCTTGCAGGAAGAAAAGAGTAAAGAAAAGACACAGAGTAGTATCCACATATTTTTCATGACTAGTTCGGTTAAGTTAGAAAGCTATTGGTGTTGTACAAATATAGAAGGGCAATTATTTTAGACTAAATAGATCTCCTATTGATAATAAAAGATTAACCTTCTTAACAAGTAGGTAATATTGAATTTGAATAAGCTTGGTACTAGTTCAGTGAAAAAGAAATATCGGAAGATTGAGCAAACTATCAGTAGGGAGTGCTGTTCCCCCTTCTATGAAATCTTCTCGCTGGGTAAAAATTACTCTCTTACTGGCTAGTTGCCTAACGGTGATGTCAGGTGCTCTTATTGCTCCGGCATTACCTATTATTGCTGATCACTTTTCAGAGGTGGAAAACGCAGACTTCCTGACTAGACTGGTGCTTACAGCTCCGGCTTTATCCATTGCGCTGTTTGCTCCTATTGCCGGAGGGTTAATTGACCGATTTGGTAAAATAAGGTTATTCGTTTTGGGCATGATGATATACGCCTTGGCAGGCGGTGCCGGATTTCTATTAGACAATATCTATCATTTGCTGGCAAGTAGAGCATTATTGGGAATCTCAGTCGGATTTATTATGACCACGGCCACTACTTTAATTGGAGATTACTTCGAAGGAAATGAGCGAAACGCATTCTTGGGAACCCAAGCTGCTTTCATGGCTCTAGGGGGGACAGTATTTGTCGCACTAGCTGGAGTGTTAGCTGATATAAGTTGGCGGTATCCGTTCTTGCTCTACTTATTTTCTCTACCAGTAATCGGGTTGGTTCTTACGTTTTTGAGGGAGCCTAACGCTGATAAGGGTGATTTAGCAGATTTGCCGGAAAACAACAGGCGTAGCTTTAAACGAGCTCCTATCATCTGGGCGTACGCCGCCACTTTCTTCGGAATGGCTCTGTTCTACGTTATTCCAGTGCAGTCTCCTTTCTTACTCAAACAAATCGGAATTGAAAAAGAATCTTTGCTCGGGCTAGGGGTCATCGTCGCCACAGTATTCGCCGCCGTAGCTTCCCGGCTTCATCCCCTGCTAAAGAAGCGTATGACTTTCCCTGCTATCTACGGGCTTACCTTCGGACTGATGGCAGCAGGCTACGGATTGGTTGCTTTAGTTGCCAATATCTGGATCGTAATGCTGGGCACAGCCATAGCTGGTTTCGGAGTAGGTTTGCTGATGCCTAATGGCAACTTATGGCTGATTGAAGTAACTGATCGGGCTAAGCGCGGAAAAGTTATTGGTGGAATTACTACCGCCGTATTTCTAGGTCAATTCTTTTCTCCGATATTACTCCAGCCGATCATTGATAATGCCTCTATATTTACCGCCCACGCGGCTGCCAGTGGTTTGGCATTATTAGTAGGGGGCGTTTATGTTTTTCTGACAGTAAGTGAAACCCGCCCAGCGACTGAACACAAGGCAGTTTGAAATACAGAATGAATTTAGTGATCTTTTTGCTTGGCTTCGGAATATGCTTCGTCGGTATTATTTTGATTAACTACTTGGAGGCGGCTTAGATCAATTTCTTCATCTTCATCTTCCTGATAGAACTCGTCGTAGTGCTCAATAAGATGAAACAAGGGTTGTGAGCTTTTTTCAGCAATACCTTTTCCATTGTCAAAAACCATTAAGAGGGCCGGTAGCACCGTAAGATTGGTAAACATGGCAATCACTAAGGTAAGTGAGGTAAGAATACCCAGATACTGGGTGCCATTTAAACTAGAACCCGCAAAAATGATAAAGCCACAGAATAAAATGATCGAGGTGTAGATCATGCTAGTACCGGTTTCTCGGAGACTATTGCTAATGGCAATAGGGACAAAAAAACGATTACTCTTCAGCTCTTGCCGATACTTCGCCAGGAAGTGGATGGAATCGTCTACCGAAATACCGAATACAATACTAAAAATAATAGCGGTACTCGGTTTGAGAGGTATTCCCACAAACCCCATAATTCCGGCAGTGACAATTAGCGGAATGACGTTGGGTGCCAGGGAAATAAAGATCATCCGCACGCTACCGAATAAAAGAGCCATGATGACGGCAATAATACCGAAGGCAATTAATAAACTTACTAGCAGGTTATCAATCAGAAATTTATTGCCTTTGGTAAACAATAGGCTGGCTCCAGTGATGAAGACATCAGTTTCTGGGTCGTCAAAGATTTCTTCGGCTTTGGGTCGGATATTCTCTTCTACCAGTTTCTGAATCTCATTAGAACCAACATCCGCCACCCGCAGTGAGATACGTACCTGTTGTCCGGTGCTATCGGCTAGCCCATTAAGCAAGTCCGGTGAAGAAGCATTGGCATTCTCATTCCAGCTATCCTGAGTATTCTTAAGATAACGAAGCACAAACGCCTGATCCCGTTTATTGGGTAAAGTATAAAAAGCTGAATCTCCGTTGTAAAAGGCTTGCCGGGCCGCCTTCACAAATCCTGCTAAAGAGATAGGCGAAGCGATGGCCGGTTCTTGATTCAGATAATTTTCTAGCTCCTCTACTTTGCGTAGCGTAGATACTCGAGTAGCGGAGCGTTTTTTATGTGTATCTACCACAATCTCCAGGGGCATAATCCCTGAAAAGTTATCCTCGAAAAATTGCATGTCGCGCTTAATCTGGCTTTTGGCCGGAACGCCATCTACTAAATATGAAACCGACTCAATACGTAGTAAGCCAATGGAGAAAATAACGGCTGCTATTACCGCTGCACCTAGCACCCGATAGCGGTGCCGATGAACGAGTAAATCTAACTTAGTAAGAAGCCAATCAATAAGCGAAAAGCGGAGGTGTTTTAGCTGCCGATCACTGGGGGGAGGTAAGTAAGAAAATACCGAAGGAATTACGATGATACTGACCAAAAATGTAGCTAATATATTCACTCCGGCCACAATACCGAACTCCTCTAGAATAGAAATGTCCGCAAACCACAGCACCAAAAAACCAATGGCTGTAGTTACGTTCGTAATCAGCGTAGCCATTCCAATTTTCTGGATAATACGGTTCAAGGCTTTGACCTTATCGCCGTGCGTGCGGTACTCCTGGTGGTACTTGTTAATTAGATAAACGCTATTCGGAATGCCAATAATTACAATAATGGGGGGCAAAAGTCCCGACAGTACAGTGATTTCATAACCCATCCACGCCAGAGTGCCTACTGACCAAACTACCATTACGCCAATAACCACTAGTGGAAACACTACTGCATCCCAGGAGCGAAAGAATATCCAGAGAATTAAGGCAGTAACCAACACTGACAGAATCAGAAAAAGTTGTAGTTCTGCCCGAATTTTACCGTTTATTACTGTTCGTACAAAGGGGATGCCGGCGTAGTGTAGTTCAATGCCCGTAACTTCCGAAAAGCTACTTCCCAACTGTTGAATATCAGGCACCAGCAGCTCGCGTTTATCCGAATTAAGGGTATTACTCTCTACTGATATCAGCATGAGGGTAGCTCCATTTTCTGGGTTGATAAGCTGATTAGCGTATAACGGAAAACTTCGGGCAATCTGTAGCAGGCTATCCAACTCGGCCTGCTCATCAGGAACTGAAGTAAATAATGGTTTTAGCTCAAACTGCTTCGCTTCAGTATTTTTACGAAGTACCTGAAGTTTAGGCAGCGACACGGTGTATTTGACCCCCGATAGTTTGCCTACTTCATCACTAAAATACTTGAACCGTCGAAAGTTTTCTGCTTGGTACAAAGCGGAATCTTGTACGCCAATAACCAGCACATTGGCATCTTCTCCAAACTGCTTTTTAAACTGCTGGTAGTAGATCATGGCGGGATCATCGTCGGGCACCGCCTCTACGTAATCGTAGCTTAGCTTTAAACTAGGAATTTTATAGGCCATTACGGCAGTAATCACCGCTAGTAGCAGCATTAACCACAACCGAAACCGAATAATAAAATGAGCCAGCCTAATCCACATGAACGTCTAACCTATGCTTCACCAGGGCGGTGAATGTACTTCGTCGGAAAAATAATATAACTGATTGCCCGCCAACTGGTTCAGCTTTTTGCAAAATTAGATAAGTTCAGGCTGTGAACCAAGTATCAACTTCGTTAGGTAGTAACGAAAAGAAAGTTGTTTACCTACTACTTGCGTATTACTGAAATTAAATATTAACTATATAAAATACAATAATCATTTTCTGCGTTATTATTTGACGATGAAAAACATAGCGCTCTTTTTACTCTTTGTGATGCTTGCAAATACTGCCGGTTACGGACAAACCGCGTATACTTACCAGCAACCCACCGTGCTGGAGGACGGCTGGAAAACAAACAACCTGAAATTTCAAAAGGTTGATACCGCCCGAATATATCAGCTATTCAGCCAATTACAGAGTGGGGAGAACAAACTTCACAGTATGCTAGTGGTAAAGAATAGCGAACTTATTATTGAAGAGTATTTCAATGGACACTCAGTAGATCAGCCACACGACTTACGCTCTACCACCAAAAGTATTCGGTCAATTTTAATGGGGATTGCCATTGATAAAGGATTTATTGCGAGCATCGACGATCCTATAACGAAATATCTCAAGCAGCCCGTCCCGACTAAAAATCTTGACGAAAGAAAACAGGCTATTACCATTCAGCATTTGTTAACCATGTCGAGTGGGTTGGATTGCAACGACTGGAATAAAAAATCGAGGGGGCAAGAGGATCGGGTGTATAAAAAGAAAGACTGGCTACAGTACACGCTCAATTTACCAATGGTGAATGATCCGGGAACCGTCGCTAATTACTGCTCGATGGGAGTAGTACTGGCTGCCGAAATCATTAGCCAAGCTTCGGGAATGACGATTGATAAATTTGCTGAGAAGTATCTGTTTGAACCGCTGGGTATTCATAACATACAATGGGCGCATACTTCCAACAAAGAAGTAATCCCGTCGGCTAAACGCTTGTACCTGACTTCGCGTGATATGGCGAAAATTGGTCAACTAATATTGAACCAAGGAAAGTGGAATGGTCAGCAAATAGTATCGGAACAATGGATTGAAGAAGCGACTACGCCCAAAACAAAAATTACGGGAATTGATTATGGTTACTGTTGGTGGAATCTGCCGTTTAAAGTGGGCGATGATATTATCATTTCTAAAATCGCCACAGGAAATGGCGGACAGTACATTCTAGTGATTCCTGAAATGGATATGGTGGCGGTATTTACCGGAGGGGCTTACAACTCGGAAGAGGATAAATTACCTTTCGCCATCATGAGTAAGGTTCTTCTTCCCACCTTCGCAAGGGAAAGATAGGCATATACGTAGCCTTTGCCATTCCTACCCAATTCACAACAGCATTGAACGACTTCCAAAAGCCAAATGCAGATATAAGAACCTCAGGGGGATAATTCTAATACTCAAGCGAAGAGATAAATAGTCCTTTAGGGTACCTCTTAACCCCACGGGCGGACATAGGAAGTACCCATTTGGATATAAAAACCTCTCACGAGGACTTAAGAGACGACAGAAGAATAAACCTACCCAAAGTTTAGGGATAATCGTTAGCTTAGCGGA